>PWQI01000061.1 GCA_003556805.1 Trueperaceae bacterium
ACTCAGTCGCAACGTTCTTCACCCCGAAGGGATCGGTTCGAAGCGCTTCGTTCGACTTGCATGTCTAAGGCACACTGCCAGCGTTCATCCTGAGCCAGGATCAAACTCTCCAAAACAGTGCTGGATTATGGCTCCAGTGGGCCGTTGTTTCGATCTTGTGGAATCGACAGGTTCGTTCACGCATCGGTTGTCAAGGATCGCCGCGCCCTTAGGCGCGAGTTCCAATCTTAAGCCAGCGCGCTTCACCGTGTCAAGCCCCGTCGCAGATCGGTCGCCGGCATCGATCGCTCGATGCGCCGTCCATCCTGCGCCTCGGATCATGGTTCCGAGTCGACCAGGTCGGGATTTCTCGACTTGGTGGTACGCGTCGGCTTGTCAAGGAACTCGGCCCGCAGCTCCGAAGAGCCTGTTGCGAGCGCAAGAGCAAACATACAGGTTCACGGCCCGTCATGTCAAGCCCTGGTACCACCCGACCCGCTCGACACCACCGGGCGCACCGGCGCACGTGCCAGCGAGCGCCCATGGGCGCGAGCCACTGACGTACCCTGTGGCCATGCAGCGCGATGACCTCGTCACCTGGCTCGACCACTACCTCGATCTCGCCTCGTTCGCCGACGACCCGTCGCTGAACGGCCTCCAGGTGGAGGGGGCCGCCGACGTCCAGAAGGTCGCCGTCGCCGTCGACTGCAGCCTCACCACGATGGAACAGGCGGCCGATGTCGGCGCCGACATGCTGATCACGCACCACGGCCTCTTCTGGGGAGCCCCCCTGCCCGTCACCGGGCCACACCGCAAGCGGATCGCCTTCCTCCTCGAGCACGACATCTGCCTCTACGCGGCGCACCTCCCGCTCGATGCCCACGCGGAAGTGGGCAACAACTGGGGCCTCGGCCGTCTCATCGGGCTCGATGAACTGCGCCCGTTCGGCTCCTGGCGCGGGCGCACCCTCGGCGTGGCCGGCGTCTTCCCCACACCGATGTCGCTGCGTGACCTCGCCGACCACATCGAGCGCACGCTGGGCGAGTCGGTGCTGGTCCACGCGGGCGGCCCGATCGAGGTGTCGCGCCTCGGCATCGTCTCCGGCTCCGCCGCGGGCAGCATCGGCGAGGCGGCCGCCGCCGGGCTCGACACCTTGCTTACGGGCGAACCGAAGCACGACCACTTCTACGACCCCTTCGAGCGCGGCATCAACGCGCTCTACGCCGGGCACTACATGACCGAGACGGTCGGCGTGAAGCTCCTCGCCGACAAGCTGCGCGAGGAGTTCGGGCTGGCGACCGAGTTCCTGCTCCTGCCGACGGGGCTGTGAGCGCCGGACCGACTGGCCTGTTCCTGGCGTTCGAGGGACCCGAGGGCTCGGGCAAGAGCAGCCAGGTGGCGCGGCTCGTGGAGCGCCTGCGGTCGGAGGGGGTCGACCTGGTCGTGACGCGCGAGCCTGGCGGCTCGCCGGCCGGCGAACGCATCCGCGATGTCCTCCTGGATCCGCTGCTGCGACTCGATCCGCTCGGCGAGCTCCTCCTGTACTCGGCGGCTCGCTCGCAACACGTCGTCGAGCGCATCGCGCCCGCCCTGGCAGCCGGCGCACTCGTGCTCACCGACCGCTTCAGCGCCGCCACCGTGGCGTACCAGGGGTACGGTCGAGCGCTCGACCTGTCGTTCGTGTACGAGCTCAACGCGCGCGTCACGCTCGGGCACCGCCCCCGACTCACGCTGCTGCTCGACATCGCGCCCGAGGTCGGCCTCGCGCGGGTCGCCACGCGCGGCGCGGCCGACCGCCTCGAGCGCGCCGACCTCGCCTTCCACCGCCGCGTTCGCACCGGGTTCCTCACCCAGGCCGAGTCGGACAGCGAGCGTTGGCGGGTGATCGACGCCGATGCCGACGAAGCGAGCGTTGCGGCCGCCGTGTGGGAGGCGGTCGAACCCGTCTTGCGCGCGTGGCAGCGAGCGCGCCGCGCATGAGCGCGCTGCGCGTCGGCCGCCGCCTCGCCGCCGCGATCACCGGCGTGTCGCTCATGCTGGCACTGGGCCTGGCATCGTGCGATCGCAGCGTGCAGGTCCAGGCGCTCGAGCCCGTCGTCCTCGACACCTGGCCGCACGACCCGGAGGCCTTCACCCAGGGCCTCGTGTGGGACGCCGGCAGCTTCTTCGAGAGCACCGGTCGGTACGGGCTCTCCGACGTGCGCGAGGTCGACGCGGCGAGCGGAGAAGTCCTGCGCAGGCGGGCGCTCGACGCGCGCGAGTTCGGCGAGGGCCTGGCCCTGGTCGACGACCGGCTCGTCCAGATCACGTACCGCGAGCAGGTGGCACACGTCTACGACCGAGCCACGTTCGAACCGGTCGGCCGTTTCACCTACCGCGGGGAGGGCTGGGGGCTGTGCTTCGACGGTGCTGTGCTGTGGATGAGCGACGGCTCGGACCGGCTCACGCGCCGCGACCCGACGAGTTTCGAGGTGCTCGGCAGCGTCCAGGTGACGCGCGACGGGCGCGGCGTTGCGCATCTCAACGAACTGGCCTGCGTCGACGACCACGTCTACGCCAACGTCTGGCTCACGACCGAGATCGTGCGCATCCGGATGGGCGACGGACGGGGGGACGCCGTGATCGACGCCAGCGCGCTGGTGCCGGACGATGCTCGCGTGCAGCAAGACCCAGACGCCGTGCTGAACGGCATCGCCTACGATCCCGACGGCGAGCGCTTCTTCCTCACCGGCAAACTGTGGGACGTGATGTACGTGGTGCGCTTCGAATCGGCGGCGCGCTGAGGCTACGCGTCGAAGCGCGCTGGGCGACCGCGCGCCACGTATGGTGGCCGCCCGCCGCCCGTCAGCGTCGCTTCAGTCGGACGCGGCTGCGCCGGTCGAACCGGACGCCTTGCTGGTCTTCGCTGGAGGCGTGGCCGCCTTGGCGTCGGTTGGGGTGCCCTTCTCGGCGGCCCCCGCGTCACCCTTGGTAGCGGCATCCGCCGTCGCGGCGTCGCCCTTCGCCGCACCGTTCGAACCGTTCGCTCCGGCCGCGGCCGCAGTGCCCGCGACCTTCTTGCCGCGCGAGTCCGTGACGTAGAACCCCGAGCCCTTGAAGGCGATGCCCACGGGCTGGACGAGGCGCTTGACGGGGTCGCCAGTGGCCGGATCGGTCGCCAGCGCGGCGTCGACCATGCGCTGCTCGACCTCGAAGGTCGCACCCGTGGTCAGGTTCCGGTAGACGTAGATCGGCATGCATCCTCCAGCGGTGATGGTTTCTAGGGTCGGCGGTTGGCTACCGAGGGGCGTCCTGGACGAATCCGGCACGGCCACCGATGGCAGGCACGCCCGCCGTTTGCCAATGTAGCACCCTTGCTAGACTCCGTCCATGTTCGACGCTGCACACGACCACGGCGCACCGGCGGAGCTCGCGGTGCTGGGCGCCGGCGCTTGGGGCACGGTCATCGCCCAACGCCTCGCCGACAACGGCCACGCCGTGCGCCTGTGGACCCGCAGCGCCACGCGCGCCGACGCGCTCCTGCGTACCCGGCGCTCCGAAGCGCTCGGCGAGAGCGCCCTCCACCCAGGCGTGACGCCGACGTTCGAACTCGCTCGAGCTCTGGACGCCGCGGCCGCGGCCTTCGTCGTGGTGCCGTGTCGAGCGTACCCGTCCCTGGTCGACGACCTCGCGCGAGCTCCCCGCGTGGCCGCGCTGGTGTCGTGCGCCAAGGGGTTCCTGGACGCCGATCTACGACGCCCCAGCGCGGCCTTGGCGGATGCCTCGCCGCAGGCCGCGGTCCTCTCCGGACCGAACCTGGCCGGCGAGATCGCGCTCGGTCTGCCCGCCGCCGCCACGGTCGCCTGCGACCACGACGACCTCGCCCGACGCGTCCAGCGGTGGCTCTCCCAACCGAGCTTCCGGGTCTACCGGTCGCGCGACGCGATCGGCGTCGAGGCCAGCGGGGCGCTGAAGAACGTGATCGCCTTGGCCGCGGGCATGTCCGACGAGCTCGGCTTGGGTGAGAACACCCACGCGGCGTTGCTCACCCGCGGCCTGGCGGAGCTCGCGCGCCTCGGACAGGCGCTCGGAGGCGACCCCCAGACGTTCTACGGCCTCGCCGGGGTCGGCGACCTGATCGCCACGTGCGCCAGCCCGCGCTCGCGCAACCATCAAGTGGGCGCGCGGGTGGTGCGCGGCGAGAAGATCGCAGACATCGAGGCCGGCGGCATCACCGCCGAGGGGGTGCCGACCGTGCGGCACGTGGTCCGCTTCGCCGCCGCGCACGGCCTCGACCTGCCCATCTGCCGTGAGGTCGAGGCCGTGATCGACCACGGCAAGCCGCCGCGCGCGGCGATCCACGATCTGATGACGCGCGCGCCCAAGGGCGAGTGACGCCGC
>PWQI01000232.1 GCA_003556805.1 Trueperaceae bacterium
GACGTACGCCTCGAGAGCGAGCGCGGCGCCGTGGCGAACGTCACGCGCAGCGTCGCCGCAGGCGGCCATGCGGTGGACGTACGGGTCGTGGGCGAGCGCGCTGCGTTGCGCGCGACCTGGCGCGGTCGCATGGACGTCGACCCCAGGCCCGCCGTTCGGCTCGAGCTCCACGACGCCAATGGCAGCCGGCTGCTGCCCATCACCTCGGCGACGGGTCACGCGCACGACGTGTGGCGCCAAACCGCCGCGTTCGTGCGCAGCGTGCGCGAGGGCGTGCCACCGCCCGCGACGGCGCGCGATGGGGTCGTCTCGGTCGCGCTCTGCCTGGCGGTCGAACGATCGCTCGAGCTCGGAACTCCCATCACGCTCGACGACCTCGGGTCCTGAGCTGAGGCCCAACACCCGCTTCGCTGCACCGCCGCGACGAGCCCACGCGCGGTGGAAGACTGGTGCGGATCGCCGTGTCGTGGAAGCGCGGCCAGGACGCTCCTCGACGATTCGGCGTCTTCCCGCCACGACCGTGACGGGGTTGTGATAGCGTTCGCTCGCAACCCTGTACTGCACGCTGCACGTTCGATCGACGCACACCCGCGCGAGCGGCGCCCAACCGGCGTCGCCCACACGATTCGGGGCCCGTAGGGCACCTGCCGAGGAGGTACGTATCGTGAAGGCCCTCGTGACCACCCCCCTGTTCCTCGTCCTCGGCTTGATGGCCACGTTGCTCGTCGCGTGCTCGCACGACGTGCTGACGCCCGAACGAGCTCCGCAGGTGACCGTCCTCGCGGTGATCGGTGCGTGCCTCGAGCCGTTCACGCCGACCTACGAGATCCAGGGGAGCGGTCCCACCACGCCGCTCGCGGGTCAGGAGGTCACCACCCAGGGCGTCGTCGTGGGCGACTTCCAGGGCCTGGCACCCGCCTTGGGGGGCTTCTACCTGCAAGACCCGCACGGTGACGGCGACCCGAAGACCAGCGACGGCATCTTCGTGTTCAACCGCGGCACCGACACCGTCGGCCTCGGCGAGGTCGTTCGAGTCACCGGAACGGCGGGCGAGTTCCAGGGCCAGACGCAGATCTCGAGCGTCACCGAGATCGTCGACTGCGGCACCACCGCGTCGATCGAGCCCGTCGACGTCACGCTGCCGTTCCCGTCCGCCACCTACCTCGAGCGCTTTGAGGGCATGCTCGTGCGGCTGCCGCAGACGCTGAGCGTCACCGAGCACTTCCAGCTCGGGCGCTTCGGCCAGGTGGTGCTCTCTTCGGGCGGGCGGCTCTCCCAACCGACGCAGGTGGCAGCACCCGGCACGGAGGCACGGTCGCTCCAAGCCGCGAACGATCTCAACCGCATCCTGCTGGACGACCACGTGAACAACCAGAACCCAGACCCGATCCTCTTCGGTCGCGGTGGCCAGCCGCTCAGCGCGAGCAACACGCTGCGCGGCGGCGACACGGTCGCGAGCGTGGTCGGCGTGATGACCTTCGGATGGGCGGGCAACGCCGCCAGTGGCAACGCCTACCGCGTGCGGCCCGTGAACGCGCTCGGCGGCGGGGTGCCGGACTTCGAACCGGCCAACCCGAGACCGACGGACCCTGACGCCGTCGACGGCACACTGAAAGCCGGCGTGCTGAACCTCCTCAACTACTTCAACAGCTTCTCCGCCTGCACCGCCGGCGTTGGCGGCGCTCCCGTCGCGTGCCGTGGTGCCGACAACCAGTTCGAGTTCGACAGGCAGTGGCCGAAGACCGTCGCCGCGATCCTCGGCATGGATGTGGACGTGCTGGCCGTGATCGAGATCGAGAACGACGGCTACGGTCCCGACAGCGCGATCCAGGACCTCACGAACCGTCTCAACGACGCCACCGCGCCAGGCACCTGGGCGTTCGTGGACGCCGACGACGGCACGGGAGAGGTCAACGCGCTCGGCATCGACGCCATCAAGGTGGGCCTGTTGTACCGTCCGGCGGTCGTCACGCCGGTCGGGACCACCGCCGCCCTCAACACCGACGCGTTCGTGAACGGCGGCGACGGATCTGCCAGGAACCGTCCAGCGCTCGCGCAGGCGTTCGAAGAGCTTGCATCTGGCGAAGTGTTCATCGCTGTGGCGAACCACCTCAAGAGCAAGGGCGCTCCCTGCGACGCCCCCGACGCCGGCGACGGCCAGGGCAACTGCAACGTGGTCCGCACGCTGGCGGCCGGGGAGCTCCTCGATTGGCTGGCCACCGACCCTACTGGCACCGGCGACCCCGACGTGCTGGTCCTCGGCGACCTCAACGCGTACGCCCAGGAGGACCCCGTCGCCGCGCTCGAGGCGGCGGGGTACGTGAACCTGCAGGCTGCGTTCGAGGGTGTGGCAGCGTACACGTACGTGTTCGACGGGCAGTGGGGGTCACTCGACCACGCCATGGCGTCCTCCACGCTCGTGGGCCAGGTGACCGGCGTCAGCTCCTGGGCGATCAACGCCGACGAGCCGAACGTCCTCGACTACAACACCAACTTCAAGAGCGCGGGCCAGGTGACGAGCCTGTACGCTCCCGACGCGTACCGCTCGTCCGACCACGACCCCCTGGTGGTGGGACTCACGTTGCGACCGGACCCGCCGTCGTGCGAGTTCGCGCGCCCGTCGCTCGACCACCTGTGGCCGGCCGACCTGCGCTTCGTACCAGTCTCGATCCTCGGCGTCACCGACGGAAACGCCGTCACCATCGTCATCGACTCGGTGTTCCAGGACGAACCGGTGACGACCCCCGACGTGGGCAACGCTCCGCATGCGCCCGACGCCAGCGGTATCGGCACCGCTACCGCAGTGCTGAGGGCCGAGCGCGATCCCCGTGGTGACGGCCGCGTCTACCACGTCGGGTTCACCGCCACCGACCCGCTCGGCCAGACGTGTGACGGCACGGTGCTCGTGAGCGTCCCTCGGAACCTCGGACGGTCGGGAGAGGCTGTGGACGGAGGACCCCTGTACGACTCGACGGTTCCCTGACCCAGGGAACCTCGTCGCGGTCGACACGACCGAGCCGCGCGCCACGTGTGGTGGAGCACGCGAGCGAGGTGCCGGCGCTGCGCGATCGACCTCGCTCCAGGCCCGCGGCAGGAGCGAACCGGGTTAGCCCGGCGCCGGCGTCCGCGCGCGCTCACCGCGCAGCACCCGAAGCACCTCGTCGACCGCGTGCTCGGACGCGCGCGCATTGGCCTCGACCGTGACGCCGGCGACGTGGGGAGTGAGGATCAGGTTCGGGCAGCCCGCCAGCGGATCGGGCTCCGCCGGCGGCTCGCTGCGGCGCACGTCGAGCGCTGCGCCGCCCAGGTGCCCCGAGCGCAGCGCGACCGCGAGCGCCTCTTCGTCGACCAGTTCGCCGCGGGCGGTGTTGATCAACCACGATCCACGCGGCATGCGTTCGATGGCCGGGGCGTCGATCAGGTCACGCGTGGTGGACACAAGCGGCACGTGGAGCGTGATGGCGTGCGAGCGCTCGAGCAGCTGCTCGAGGTCGACGAGGTCGACCTCGTGTTCCTGGACGGCGGCCGTGCTCTCGTGCACCATCGGATCGGTTGCCAGCAGGCGCATGCCGAGGGCCCGTGCCCGGCGAGCGACGCGTGCACCGATGTCGCCGAGGCCGACGATGCCGAGGGTGGCACCGGCGATCTCGTGCCCCATGAACGCCTGGCGCTGCCAGCCACCCTCGGCCACGTGACCGGTGGCGGGCCCGAAGCGGCGCGCCAGGGCGACGATCGCCCCGATCACGTACTCCGCCACGCTGGTGGCGTTGGTGCCCGGCGCCCACGAGACGACCACGTCGCGAGCGGAGGCTGCGGCGACGTCGATCATGTCGAGCCCGACACCGACGCGCCCGATGACCCTGAGTCGAGGCGCCGCATCGAGGAGCGCCGAATCGACACGCGTCTGGTTGCGAACCACCAGCGCCTCGGCCTGGGCGAGCGCTTCGAAGAGGCGCGGTCGGTCGGCGTGGAGCGCGGTGTCGACGACGACCTCGTGCTGGGCTTGTAGCCGCTCCAGGGCGGCGCCGTCGATCCATTCCGAGACCACGACGAGAGCCATGCGATGTCCTCCTACAGCGATGCTAACGCGCGACCACGGTGCGCTCGCGACGTTGCCGACCCGTGTTCGGGGTCGTAGGCTGGGGGGCGTGTGTCCGGCCGTGGCGTGCCACGGCACCGGCCGTGGGAGGTTCCATGTACATCGGTCTGCTCCACCTGCACAACTTCGGTCGCTGGCTGGTCTTGGTGGCCGCTGTCGTCGCGATCGTGATCGCCGTCCTCGGTCTCGTGCGCGGTGCGCCGTGGGGTCGCGGCGCCAAGCTGTCGGGCCTGGCGTACCTGATCATGATGGACACGCAACTGCTGATCGGGCTGGTGCTGTACGGCCTGAGCCCGCTCGTGCGCGCCGCCATGGGCGACATGTCGCTGGCGATGGCCGACACGCAGCTGCGCTTCTTCCTGGTCGAGCATTTCCTGCTGATGGTGGTCGCCGTGGCGCTGGTCCACGTCGGGTACGCGCTGTCCAAGCGGGCGACCACGGCGAAGGCGGCCTACACGCGCGCGAGCGTCTTCTACACGCTTGGCCTGATCGCGGTCCTGGCTGGCATCCCGTGGTGGCGGCCCCTGTTCCCGGGCGCCTGAACGGCGGGGGTCGCCCAGGTGGCCGCTGATCCCAGCGTGCTCGCCGCGTCGTCGTCGGTACCAAAGGTTGGACCCCGCGTGGGAGGCGCGGGGTCCGGGTTCGGAAGAGAGTGGGAGGTCTTGGGAGGAGACCTCATCGATCCACGTCCTGATGGTACGGATGTCGACTCACGGGATTCTTACTCGACCTGCACTCGTATGATCACACCGTGAGCGACATCCCCACCTTCGACGGCTGGGACGCCGTCCCCGACGGCCTTCGCCCTGCGAACGACCTGCGCTTCGCCGGGTTGGAGCCGCGCGGGACACCGGTGGCGTACCTGCGCGTCGAGGGGCGCACGGTCGAGCTGTTCCGCAGCGCCGACGCGGTACCGCGCGAGCGCGCGGCGCCCACGGAACGCGGCCGGGGCAGCCTGGACCCGGCGACGGCCGACGCCCCGATCGGCTCGGCCGGTTCGACCGGTGGACGTGCCAGCCGCCGCTCAGCCGTCGCGCTGCCAGCCGCGCCCGCGCGCGAGCGCGCGGCGGCCGCGAAACGATCTGCGGCGCCACCCGACCCGGAGCGCGCACGTGGCTGGATCCGCGACCTCCTGACATCGGACTTCGTCGTGCTCGACACCGAGACGACGGGCCTCGGCTACCGCGACGAAGTGATCGAGATGGGCGTCGTCGGCGCCGACGGGAGCGTGCTGCTCGAGACGTTGGTGCGCCCGTTCGCGAACGCGATCCCGGCAGGCGCGACGCGGATCCATGGCATCACGATGCGCGACGTCCGTGACGCACCGACCTGGGACGAGGTGTACGACGAGGTCCTGCGTGTGACGCGTGGGCAACGCGTGATCGCCTGGAACGCCCCCTTCGACGAGCGCATGGTGCGCCAGTCGGCGACGTTGTGGGGCCGGAGCGAGCGCCTGCGGGGCTTCGAGTGCGCGATGCTGGCGTACGCCCGTGCACGCGAGCTGCGCTACGGCCGCTGCAAGCTCGAGCGCGCCGCGGCCGAGATGGGGGTCCTCGAGGGGGGCGGGCAGCGCCATCGCAGCACCGATGATGCGCGCCTGAGCCTCGCGGTGTTGATGCGCGCGGCCGCGCGCGGTCGCTGAGACCCGCGCCTCACCGCACCAAGGACGGTCGTCAGTGGACCGACAGCAGCAGTCGTTCGACCTCGGCGGCGTCCTCTGGGCGGTTCACGTTGAGCAGCGCGCTCGGGCCCATCGCCGCTGCGTCGACGGCCGCGACGCGACCGTGCGCGGCGAGCCCGTCGAGCCAACGCTGGAAACCGAGCTGCGCCGGATCGCCGCTGGCGACGGCACCGCTCAACGGCGCTCCCAGCGAGCCGTGGTAGAGGGCGGCCAGGGGCTCCCAGCGGCCGCGCTCGTCGCGCGGCACGATCGCCGCGGCGCGCTCGACATGGTGTTCGGCGAGCCACGGCCACCAGTCGGCGGGTACCAGCGGCAGATCAGCGGCGAGCACGGCCGTCCAGCCGTCCGGGTGCCGAGCGAGCGCGGTGGCGAGGCCCCCCATCGGGCCATGGCCCGGGTGGTCGTCGGGGAGGGCGTCTACCCCGCGGGGGAGCTGGTCCGCGACGGCGTCCGCGCGCTCGCGCGTACCGAGCAGGACGCTGCGCCCGTCGGATCGGGCGAGCGATGCGAGCGCGGCGTCGATCAGTCGTCTGCCACCGACGGTGACGAAGACCTTGTCGCGTCCGAAGCGGCGGGCGGCGCCACCCGCGAGCACCACGCCGTGCCAACGCTTCGGTGCTCCAACGCTCCCTCGGGTCATGTGTCAGTGTACGGTCCGAGGCGTATCGAACAGGATTGATGCGTCGCTGCGCGGACGCGTTCGACCGCACCGCGCCGACACCTACGGAGGTTCCACATGCAGGGCTGCCGCTCGCTCGTCCGTTCGCTCGCTTTCATCGCGCTCGCCGGGTGTGCCACGGGCCTCGGCTGGGCCGCCACACCGCGGGTGCAGGTCGAGGCCGATCTCGAGGCCGTGTTCGCTGCGCTGTCCGGCGCGTACGCCCCTGGGGTGGAGGTCGTCGCCGAAGGCGCCGACCTCGTCCTCGCCGTTGGGGCCGTCGACTGGCGCGAGGCCAACGCGGTCGCCGTCACGCCCGACACGCTGCTCACGCTGGTGATCGACACGCCCGAGGCCGCCGCCTTCCTGCACTTCGCGGCCTCGCCTGCCGGGCAACGAGCCCTGATCGACGCGGGCCTGCTTCCGGGCAGCGTGACGATCAGCGATCAGGATGGTCGCACCATCGACCTGGCGCAGCCGGTCGAGCGCATCTTCAGCCCCTACGCCCTGGCCACCTACATGGTGTACGCGCTCGGCGGCGCCGATCGTCTCGTGGTCGGCAACTACCTGGGCGCACGCGACCCCGAGGGCGCGGCGGCCATGACCCGCATCGATCCGCTCTTCCCGGAGCGCAGCCGCAACGCGCCCGAGGACACCACCAACGCCGAGTTCGTCGCGACCTTGACGCCCGACCTGGTGCTGGCCTCCTCGAACTCGCCCTGGACCGATCCGGTCGAGGCGATCGGCGTGCCGGTGATCGGCTTCGAGGGCGAGTCGACCGAGCGCCTGCGCGACGCGATGCGCATCCTCGGCCAGGCGCTCGGGCCCGACGCCGCGGCGCGGGCAGAGGCGTGGATCGCGTACTACGACTTCGTCCTCGAGGCCGTCGCGACGTCGACGAGCGGCGTGGCGACGCGCCCCGGCGTGCTTTTCACGGGCACCAACCGCACCCGCGTCGCCTCCGGCACGATGTACCAGAGCGCGCTGATCCGGGCCGCCGGCGGCACCTCGGTGACGGCACATCTGGGCGGCTCGTGGAACGACGTCGACGTCGAGCAGGTCGCGACCTGGAACCCCGACCTCATCCTGGTGGCGCCGTACGGACAGGCGTCGGTGGCGGCCATCGTCGAGGACCGCGAGTGGCAGCTGCTCGACGCCGTTCGCGCCGGCGCGGTGCTGCGCGTGCCGAAGCTGGTGGCCCCCTGGGACACACCCGTTCCCGACTCCGTGCTCGCGGTGGTGTGGTTGGCCGAGACGCTCCACGGTGAGCTCACCGGCCTGAGCTGCGAGAGCGAGACGGCCTTCTTCTACCAGCGTTTCTACGACTACGCCATCTCGGCCGAGGAGATCGCGGCCTTGTGCCAGCGCTGACGGACGATGCCGCTCCCGGCGCTGCGTCCGTTTCACACGGGCGCAGCGACGAACCCGGTGCTGCATGGCGCGACGCGCTGGTCGTCGTCGGCTTGGCGTCACCGTTCGTGCTCGGTGTGGTGGCGTTGACGCTCGGCTTCTACCAGATCGGTGTGCTCGACGTGATGCGGTCGCTGCTCTCGCCACTCGTCCCAGAGGCCGCGGCGGAGGTGCCCGAGATCGCCCGACGGCTGGTGCTGGACGTGCGCCTGCCGCGCGTACTCGCAGCGCTCCTGATCGGCGCGGGCCTGGCCGTGACGGGCGTGGTGTTCCAAGGCATCTTCACCAACCCCCTGGTCGACTCGGGACTGCTCGGCGTCACGGCGGGCGCCGGCTTCGGTGCGGCGCTCGTGATGCTCATCGGCGGCGGCAGCGTGATGATCCAGGTCGCAGCCTTCGCGTTCGGCCTCCTCGCCGTCACGTTGGCTTTCCTCGGCTCGCGCCTGTACCGCACCGCCCCGACGATCGTCCTGACGCTGATGGGGATCTTGATCGGCTCGTTCTTCGCATCGCTCACCTCGCTGCTGAAGTACCTCGCCGACCCGCTCGACACGCTGCCTGCCATCACCTTCTGGCTCTTGGGCGGCCTGACCGGCGTGAGCTGGCGCAGCGTGCCCCTGCTGCTCGTGCTGACGGTCATCGGTAGCGCCTTCTTCCTGCTGGTCCGCTGGCGCCTCAACGTGCTCTCGATGGGTGACGCAGAGGCGACGGCGCTGGGCATGAACCCCCAGCGCATTAAGGTCATGCTGATCGTCGCGGCCACGCTGGTGACGGCGGTCGCCGTCTCGGTCGGCGGTGTGATCGGCTGGGTCGGCTTGGTGATCCCACACGCGGCGCGCATGCTCGTCGGTCCGGACCACCTGCGTTTGGTGCCGATGTCGCTGGCGCTCGGCGCCTCGTTCCTCCTCACGATCGACACCGTGTCGCGCTCGCTGCTACCGTCCGAGGTTCCGCTCGGCGTCTTGACGGGGTTGATCGGCGTGCCCCTGCTCATCGCGCTGTTGCGGCGCCAGGGGACGGGCTGGTGAGCGCACACAAGCTCCAAGCGACCGACGTGACCTTCGGTTACGACCCGAAGGTGCCGGTGGTGAAGGGGGTGTCGGTGCACGTCGACGCAGGCGAGGTGGTGTTCCTGTTAGGGCACAACGGCAGCGGAAAGACGAGTCTGTTGACGTGCCTGAACGGCGTGCAGCGGGCCAGCGCTGGGCGGATCACGATCGACGGCCGTGACGTCTACACCATGACGCCGGCCGAGCGCGCGCAGCGCATCGGCATGATCCCCCAGACCCACGTCGCCGTGTTCGGTTACGACGTGATCGACGTCGTGTTGATGGGCCGCGCCCCGCATCTCTCGACCTTCTCCGCCCCCACCAGGGAGGACCGCGCCATCGCCGTCGAGTCGCTCGACCGTGTGGGCCTGGCGGACTTCCAGCGCCGTCGCTACACACAGCTGAGCGGCGGCGAGCGCCAACTGGTGATGGTCGCGCGCGGGCTGACGCAGCGCTGCGACGTGCTGCTGATGGACGAACCCGACGCGCATCTCGACCCGCGCAACCAGTTCCGGGTGCTCGAGGTGGTCTCCGACCTGGCACGCGATCACGGCCTGTCGTTCGTGGTGTCGTCCCACGCGCCCAACAGCGCGCTGATGTTCGCCGATCGCGTGCTGCTCCTGCGCCGCGGCCACACCCTGGCGCTGGGCACGGTCGAGGAGACGCTCACCGAGCCGCTCCTGACGGAGGCCTACTCGATGCCGACCGAGGTGGTGTCGAAGGTGGTCAACGGCCGCCGCGCGCCGCGCGCGATCCTGCCGCGACGCATCGACCGCGTCCCTGAGGGCGTTGCCACGTTGGCACTCGAACCCGACGCGCTCGAACGTCCCGACTCGGCACTGGCTCGAATGGTCGAGGCGTCGCGCTCCCGACCGCAGCGCGTGCTGATCACCGGCAACAGCGGCTCGGGCAAGAGCCGTTGGTGCGAGCGCCTGGTGGCGTTGGCGCACAGGCGCGAGTGGCGCGTGGCGGGTGTGCTGTCGCCACCCGCGATGCGTGATGGGCGCAAGATCGCGATCGATCTGCTCGACCTCGCGACCGACGAGCGGCGACGGCTGGCCGAGCTGCGGCGCGGCCCGAGTGACGAGGGCCCGGCGACGGAACGCTGGCGCTTCGACGAGGACACGCTGACCTGGGGCGACGAGGCGCTGCGGCGCGCGGCCGCCACGGCGGCCGACCTGGTGGTGGTCGACGAGCTCGGTCCGCTCGAGTTCCAACGCGGCATCGGCCTGGTCGCGGGGCTCGAGCTCGTCGACGCGTTGACGAGCGGCGTGGCCTGCGTGGTCGTGCGGCCGTCGCTGCTCGAGACGGCGCTGAAGCGTTGGCCCGACGCGCTGGTGATCGACGTCGAAGACTGACGCGTCGGCTCCAGTGGTCGCTGGGTCGAGACGAACCGCTCTTGTGTTCCTGGAGACGGTGTGCATACGATTCAACTGTGATTGATACGATGACCGTTGATGCGATCAAAGCACACGCCCGAGCCTTCAAGGCGCTCGGTGAGCCCAACCGGCTGAGGATCCTCGCCCACCTGCAAGCGGGCGAGTCGTGCGTGTGCGAGGTACAAGAGGCACTCGACATCCCGGCCAACCTGCTGTCGCATCACCTCAAGGTGCTGCGCGAGGCCGGTCTCGTGATCGGCACCCGCCGCGGCCGCTGGATCGACTACCGCGTCGATCCCATCAACCTGACGCTGCTCGCAGCGGTCCTCGCCGAAGCGGCGGAGCGCCCAGCGACGGCGTGCTGCGCGAGCGATCCCGAGCTGACACGCTCGGCGTGAGCAGCCACGGCCGCGCAGCGTGTCAACCGCGCCTGCTCGGTCGTCACCACCACCGGCACCCACTCCGTCGGGTACCTGCTCGACACCGTCCCGGGCTGACGCCCACACATCAGGAGGAGACTTCCATGCACATCAAGGTACTCGGCTCCGGCTGCGCCAACTGCAAGGCCACCGTCAGCCTCATCGAGCAGGTCGCCAACGCCAAGGGGCTAGACGTGACCATCGAGAAGGTGGAGGACCTGCGCGACATCATGAGCTACGGCGTGATGTCCACCCCCGGCGTCGTCATCGACGGCACGGTCGTCCATGCCGGCGGGCGGCCCAGCCAAGCCAAGATCGAGCAACTGCTGGGCGCCTGAGCGCCTACCTGGGACCGCGAGCCGACGCTCCCCCGCCGACCCGGTTCCCGGATGCGCCAACCGGTACTCGATTGCGCTCAGGCGCGCGGCGGGATGAGCAACAGCGGTGCCGGCGAGCGACGCACCACCTTGTGACTGACGCTGCCCAGCACCAGTTCACCGACGAAGCCGCGACCCTGGGTCGCCATCGCGACGAGCTGTCGTAGGAGAGCGGTCGACGCCGCGGTGGCTGTGCTGATGCACTGCAGGAGCAGGCAGTGCTCGGCACCGAGGGTCCTCAGGCGCCCGAGGCAGCGCACGACGGCGTACGACGCCGGCGAGAGGTCCGTGGCCACGATCAAGCGGTCGAACATGCTGACGCTCCTTCCGCGGCAGGCCGTGTCGTTCCGGCGCCCGTAGCGTACGGCCCGGATCGATGCTCGTCGCTGGGCGTTCGGCCCTGAGACCGTGCGCATCGGGCTCGTGGCGGCGGTGCGTGGGCGCTTCCGGTGCGGCACCACATGGCTTCGCCGTCAACAGATCGATCAGCATGAATGCCGTGGCCTCGAAGCCAAGGGACATCGACCAGGACGAATATGACGTTCGTCCCTGCAAAAGGGACACCGTTGTCGTGATACTTGGCACATGCTCCACCCAGCCGGTGCCCTGCCATGACGACCGCTCCTCGGACGACCCCGACCGAGACCGACGTCGCCGTCCTCCACCTGCTCCTCCAGCTGATCGCCGGCACGTACCGCTCGCCGGCTGATGCGCTCCGCGACGATCTCGTATCGGGCGCCCTGGCCGAAGCGTGCGCTGCGCTCGCCGAGGCACTCGACCTCGACGCTCCCGGACTCCTGGCGCCCGACTGGACCACCCTCCAGGCGAGCTACATCGACCTGTTCGTGAGCAGCGGCAACGGAATCGCCGCTCCGCCCTACGTCGGCTACGCCATCGACGGCGAACTCATGGGGCCCAGCGCTCAGTTGCTCGGCGCCGCCTTCAGTGACCACGGCATCGAACTCCAGGACGCCTGGAGCGACCTCCCCGACCACGTCGCGGCGGTCGCCGAGGGCGGCACGTTGCTCGCACACGGCGCTCGACCCGAGGCCGCGCTGGCGCTCCTCGAGGGGTATCTCGCGCCCTGGTTCGAGCGCTACGCAACTGCCATCGAAGCGAAGGACGTCAGCGGTTTCTACGGTCCGATGACGAAGTTCCTCCAAGCGGCGATCAAGGAGGTCACGCGTGAAGCTCGGTCGTAGGGATTTCATCAAACTGTCGTGCGCGACGGTCGGTGCGCTGGCGGTGGGGAGCACGGCCAAGGCCCAGCTCTTCCCCGGCGGCTTCCCGAACCCGTTCCGTCCACCCCCCGGCAAGTGGTTCGAGGGTGACGTCACGACGTCGTACTCGTACTGCGAGATGTGCTTCTGGAAGTGCGGGATGAAGGTGTCCGTCGAGGGCGGCAAGGTCCGCAAGGTCGACGGCTACCTGGAGAACCCAAAATCGCGCGGCATGCTCTGCCCGCGCGGCCAGGCTGCACCGGCCACGACCTACGACCCTGACCGGCTCAAGAAGCCGCTGATCCGGGTCGAGGGCAGCGAGCGCGGCGCCGGGCAGTACCGCGAGGCGAGCTGGGACGAGGCCTTCGACTACATCGCGGAGAAGATGTTCGCGATCCGCGACGAGCACGGCACCGAGTCCGTCGCCTTCATGGGCCACGGCACCGGCGACGAGTGGTTCGCCTCGTACCTCCCGGGCGCCTGGGGCACCCCCAACGCCGCCAAGCCGTCGGTCAGCCTGTGCACCGCGCCGCGCGAGACCGCCAGCGTCTACACCTTCGGACGCGGCATCGCCGGGCACGAGCAGATCGACTGGGACGAGACCGACTACATCGTCCTGATCGGCCACCACATCGGTGAAGACACCCACAACACCCAGCTGCAGCAGTTCGCACAGGCGCTGACGCGCGGCGCCAAACTCGTGGTCGTCGACCCGCGGTTCTCGGTCGCCGCCGCCAAGGCGAAGGACTGGCTGCCGATCAAGCCAGCCACCGACACCGCCCTCCTGCTGGCGTGGATCAACGTCCTGATCGAGGAAGAGATCTACGACGCGGAGTACGTCGAGAAGTACACGCTCGGCTTCGAGCAGCTCGCCGAACACGCAGCGCAGTACACGCCGGAGTGGGCCGAGGCGATCACCGAGATCCCGGCCGACACCATCCGCCGCATCGCCCGCGAGATGGCCGCCCACGCCCCGCGCGCCGTCCTCCCGGTCGGCCGCCACGTCGTCTGGTACGGCCACGACGACTCGCACCGCATGCGCGCGCTCTACTTCGTGAACATCCTGCTCGGCAACTACGGGATGCCCGGCGGCTACTACCTATGCGACGCACCGATCGTCGACACGTTCCCGGCACCCGAGCTCCCGCTGGCACCCGCCGCGGGCGGTTGCGGCGGCGGACCGGTCGAGGTCGGCGACAGCCCGTTCCGCCCGTCGGTCGACCGCGGCAAGTTCTTCGGCACCGCCACCTCGGTCCAGGAGTTCATCGAGCCGATGATCACCGGCGAGCCCTACCCGGTGAAGGGGCTCTTCGCGTACGGCGTCAACATCTTCCACTCGATCCCGATGGTGGAGCGGACCAAGGAGGCACTGCGCCACCTCGACCTCTACGTCGCCATCGACATCCTGCCCATGGAGCACGTGATGTGGGCCGACGTGATCCTGCCCGAGTGCACCTTCCTCGAGCGGCACGACGACCTCAACCTGGTGGCGCACAAGACGCCCTTCATCCAGGCGCGCTTCCCGGCCGTCGAGCCGATGTACGACAGCAAGCCCGCCTGGTGGATCGCGCGCGAGCTCGGCATCAAGCTCGGCCTCGGCGAGTACTTCCCCTGGGAGAACATCGAGGAGTACCTCGACCGGCGGCTCAGCAGCATCGGCTCGAGCCTGGAGGCGATGGCGGAGCAAGGCACGATCGTCCGCCGCGGACGCCCCTACATCGCCGACTGGGAACGCCTGAACCGCAACCCGTTCGACACGCCCTCTGGTCAACTCGAGTTCTACTCCGAGCGCTTCGCAGAAGCGGGCCTCGACCCACTGCCGGTGTTCATCGACCCGATGGAGGGCCCGTCGGGTTACTACCGGCTGTTGTACGGGCGCAGCCCCGTCCACACCTTCGCCCGCACGCACAACAACGCCGTGCTGATGGAGATGGACAGCGAGAACTCGGTGTGGCTCAACACACGTGAGGCGGAGCGCCTCGGCGTCAGCCACCGAGAGTACGTCTACCTCGAGAACCAAGACGGGGTCGTCGAGGGTCCGGTGCGCGCGAACGTGACCGAACGCATCCGTCAGGACTGCGTCTACATCACCCACGGCTACGGTCACAAGGCGCCGCTGATGAAGCTCGCCAACGGTCGCGGAGCCTCCGACACCCATCTGCAGACCCGCTACGACCTCGATCCGTACTCCGGCGGCGCCGGCCTGCGCAACAACTGGGTGCGCATCGTCCCGGGTGCCCCCGATCCGCAGCACAAGTCCATCGCCCAGCTGGTGCGCGAGAGGAGCCAAGCATGAGCCGCATGGCCATGGCCATCGACCTCGCCGCATGCGTCGGCTGCGCCGCCTGCTCGGTGGCGTGCAAGCACGAGAACGAGGTCCCGATCGGCGTCAACCGCCTGTGGATCCGCAACACCACGATCGGCACCTTCCCGAACCTGGTCACGGAGTTCCGTCCCGAGCAGTGCCTGCACTGTGAGAACCCGCCCTGCGTCCCCGTCTGCCCCACCGGCTGCTGCTTCGTTCGCGCCGACGGCATCGTCGACATCGAACCGATGAAGTGCATCGGCTGCAGCGCCTGCATCGCCGCCTGCCCGTACGACGCGCGCTACATGCACCCCGACGGCTACGTCAGCAAGTGCGACTTCTGCAAGCACCGCGTCGCGAAGGGCGAGCTGCCCGCCTGCGTCACCACCTGCCCGACGCTCTGCCGCAGCTTCGGCGACCTCGACGATCCGAACAGCGACGTGTCGATCGCGCTGCGCGGCGCGCGACGCGTCGACCTCCTGCGGCCCGGCCTCGGCACTGGTCCGAAGCTGTACTACCTGAACGCCCCCGCCAAGTTCGGTCTCGTCGGTGAGGAAGGACAGCGCTCATCATGATGACGGAGTTCTACGCCCTCCCCAACACCGAGCACTTCTGGCACTGGCCGACCTTGATCCACTTCTTCCTGGTCGCCATGGCCGGCGGGGCAGCGGTGATCACCACCATCGCCCTGCTCACCAAGCATCCGAAGGTCCGCACCTACGCGCTCGTGACCATGGTGCTGATCGTCCTCGATCTGATCACGCTGTGGATCGAGTCACCCGCGCGCTTCCGCTTCACCCACGTGTGGATCTTCCTGTCGTTCGCGCCGGCGGCGCCGATCTGGTTGGGCGCATGGGGCCTGTCGGTCTCACTCGTGGCGAGCTTCTTCGTCTGGCTCCAGAAGGGCCCTCGCGCCCTGTGGGCCACCCTGCTCATCATCGGCAGCGCGCTCGCGCTGGTCTACCCCGGCCTGGCACTCGCCGCCAACATCAACCGCCCGCTCTGGACGCCCGTCGTCCTGATCCTGTTCCCGCTCACCGGCATGCTCACCGTGATTTCGATCGCGCACCTGCTCAAGCAGGATTGGGCGAAGCGCTGGATCGCGCCGCTGAGCCTCGCCAGCGTCGCCATGGTCATCGTCTACCTGGCCGGCCTGGCCATGGGCGGCACCGAGGCCCGCATGGCGTTCGACTACCTCATGGGCCACGGCGGGCTGCTCTTCGCGCTCGGCCTGGTCCTCATGGCGATCGTCCCCGTCATCCGCCGCGTCCCGGTCGTCGCCGCCCTGGTGCCGCTCGCGGGCGCCACCATCATCCGCAGCCTGATCGTCGAGGTCGGGCAGATCCAATTCTTCGGGTTCTAGGGCTGCACGGGCCCTTACCGTCAATCTCAGGAGGAGTACACATGAAGAAGCTCGTCGTCACCGCGATCGTCGCCCTGTTCGTCAGCGCTGGGTTCGCCCAGCCGGCCCACAACGCCGCCACCGAAGCGATGGCCGCGTTCATCGCCGAAGCCAGCCAGGCCGCATGGCTGCAGATCGGCCCCGTCGAAGCGTTCGACTTCATCGAGCAGGTCGAGCCGTTCGTGCTCGACGTGCGTCGCCAGGACGAGTTCGACGCCGGTCACATCGACTTCGCTACGTTGATCCCGCTCGCCGAACTCGACGGCCGCATCA
>PWQI01000448.1 GCA_003556805.1 Trueperaceae bacterium
GCGGCACCGGTGGCCCGAACGGCTGCCTGCTGACGGCCTCGGCGGCGGCGCGGCGCGTCGCCCTGGCGCTGGGTGTCGCCACGGACGAGGTGCGGGCGGGCTTCGCCTGGGACCTGGCCGTCGGCAGCGTCGCCGAGGCGTGGTGGCGAGCGCCGCTGGATCGCGGCTGGTCGCGGGCGTTGGCTGAACTCGACGGTTGGGCGCGCGCGCTCGCCCCCAGCGGTCGGCTGGTGGCGGTGTGGCACAAGGACGAGGGTGGCAAGCGTGCGGAGCGCGCGGCGTCGGAGCGCTTCGAGCACGTGGAGGTCGTGAACCGCTCCGGGGGATGGCGCGTGGTCACGCTCCGTGGACCGGTCCCTGAGGTACCGGCGCCCGACGTGTGGCGTGATTGGCAGGGACCCGACGGCCCGATGCGGACGATGGTCGGCACCTTCGCCGGCGAGCGGCTCGACGCCGGCACGCGGGCGCTGCTGCAGGCGCTCGAGGGCCACGGGGCCGCGGCGTTCGAGGGGGCTCGGGTGCTCGACCTCGGTTGTGGCAGTGGCGTGCTGTCGCTGCGCGCGCAGCGTCTCGGGGCGCGCGAGGTCGTCGCGCTCGACGACGACCTCGCGGCGGTGCGCAGCTCGGAGGCCGTGCTCGCGGGCGAGGTGGCGGGCGAGGCGGCGCGTGTAGCGTGGTCCGACCTCACGCTCGACGCGAGCGACGCCACGGGCATGGACGTCGTGCTCATGAACCCCCCGTTCCACGTCGGTCGACGCGTGGTGGGTGCTCTCTCCGAGGGGTTCGTGGCAGCGGCGGAGGCCGCCCTACGCCCGGGCGGGCGCGTGTGGCTCGTCGCGAACGCCGCGCTGCCGTTCGAGCGCTTGCTCGCGTCGTGGCGTGGGTCGAGCGACGTGACGCCGGCGGGCGTTCGTGGCTACCGGGTCTACGCGGCCGCGCGGCCCTGACGCTCAGACAGCGTCGGCGACCGACTCACAGCTGTAGCCGTCACCGGCGCGGAGTTCGAGGACGCGACCGCCGTCGCCGGCGAAGCGCTCCAACACGGCGCGGCACTTGACCAGAGCGCCTTCCGGTGCGATCGCGGCCAGGGTGGGTCCCGCCCCGGACAGGTACGCGGCGTGCGCGCCCGCCTCGAACAGCGCGGCGCGCGCCGACGCCAGGCCGGGGACGAGCGCCTCGCGGTACGGCTCGTGCAAGACGTCGAGCGAGGCGGTCCGTAGCAGGCGAGGCTCGTCGCGCGCGACGGCCAGCGCCCACAGCGCAGCGCGCGACGCGGTGAGGACGGCGTCGCGGCGCGATACCTGCTCGGGTAGGGCGGCCCGGGCGCGCTCCGTCGGGAGCTCGAAGGCCGGCACCCCGAACAGCAAGCGCCAGGCGGGTGGCACCGCCAGCACGGCGGTGTCGTACCCGTCACCGCCGGCGCGTTCGGCTGCCACGGTGAGCCCGCCGTACACGGCGGGACCGACGTTGTCGGGGTGCCCCTCGATGGCGGCCGTCAACGCGAAGACGCCGTCGCGCCCCAGCACACCGTCCATGGCGGCGTCCGCGGCGGCGGCGCCGGCGACCAGGGCAGCCGAACTCGAACCGAGCCCGCGCGCCAGCGGGATGGCGTTGTGAGCGCTGAACGCGACGCTCGGCGATGGCCGCCCGGCCGCCTCGAAGGCCCGGCGGAAGCCGAGGTGGATGAGGTTGTCGGCATCGTCCGCGACGTGCCCCTCGCCGACGTAGCGCAGCGCGTCGGGCTGGCCGACGTGCGCCTCGACATGGAGATGGAGGCCGAGCGCGAGCCCGAGGCAGTCGAAGCCGGGTCCGAGGTTGGCGCTCGAGGCCGGCACGCGCACGCGGATCACGGGCGGAAGCCTAGCACGCGCCCGTGCGCCTGAGCGCCTCTGGCAGCGCCTCGATCACGTCGCTCGCGATCACGCCGGGGCCGCGTTCGGCGGCGACCACACCAGCCGTGGCGTGCAGGTGGACCGCAGCCGCGCAGCTGCCCCAGATGTCGGTCGCCGACGGCGCCGCCAGGAAGGCGGCGATCACACCGGCGAGCACGTCACCGCTGCCGGCGGTCGCGAGGGCGCTGGTGCCGGCGGCGCTGATCGTCCAGCGACCGTCCGGTGCAGCGATCACGGTGCTGGGGCCCTTCAGCACGCACACCGCGCCCCAGGCGTCGGCGAGCCGCAACGCGGCGCCGATCGGGTCGCGGCGCGCGCTCACACGGTCGCCAGGGTCGTCCACGGCATCAGCGAGCGCGTCGAGCATGTGCTGCGCCTCGCCGGTGTGGGGGGTCAGGACGGCCCAGCCGTGTGCGCGTGCCGCCTTGCACACGCCGACGAGCAGCGCGCCGGCGTCGAGCACGACGGGTGCCCGAACGACGGCGATGAGGGCCGCCACGGCCTCCGCGTCGGCCTCGAGCCCGGGACCGATCACGGCGACGCCCGCACGGCGCTCGCCGCCGGGGGCGCTCAGCATGCGGCGCGCAGCCGCCGTCACGCCTTCTGAGGACTGGGGCGGTTCCCACACCACCTCGGGCCAGCCGGTGGGGGCGCGCGCGTCCGAGACGAGCGTGACGAGGCCGGCGCCCGAGCGGTAGGCGGCGCGAGCGCTGAGCTCGGGCGCACCGGCGTAGCGGCGCGAGCCACCGACCACCAGCACGGTCCCGGCACGGTACTTGTGCGCGTCGTCAGAGCGCCGTGGCGCGTACGTCGCCAACCAGCCGTCGTCGACGACCCGCGCGTCTGCGTGATCGTCGAGGATCGCGCTCGGGATGCCGATGTCGACGACCTCGGTGTGCCCGAACGCCGCGCGCGCGGGTGCGAGCAGCGAGGCCGGCACGGCGCCGGCGAGCTGCAGCGTGCGTGTCGCCCGCACGCACATCCCCGGCGCGACGGCGCGGTCGGCGTCGATGCCGCTGGGCACGTCGACGGCCAGGACGGGCAGGCCGCTGACGTCGACGGCGGCCAGCCAGGCGGCCGCGCGGCCCTCCAGCGGCCGTGTCAGGCCGGTACCGAAGAGCGCGTCGACGATGAGGTCGACGCCGCCCAGCGGCAGGTCGTTGGGCGGTGGCTCAGCGGCGCTGGTCAACCACGTGACCGCGCAGCCCGAGTCCACGAGGCCGGCGTGGGCCCGGGCGGCGTCACCGCGGCGAACGCCGGGCTTCAGCTCGGCGATGCGGACGTCGCGCCCTGCCTGCGCCAGGTGGCGTGCGGCCACGAAGCCGTCGCCACCGTTGTTCCCGGGGCCGCACAGGATCACCACACGATCGGCGTCGGGCCAGTACCTGAGCACGGCCGCGGCCACGGCCTCTCCCGCGCGTTCCATCAGGTCGGTGGTGGCCACGCCTGCGGCGGCGGCCGCCGCGTCGGCGGCACGCAGGCTCGCGGCACGGAAGAGGCGCACGCCGTTCACGGGCGCTCAGTCGGCCAGGATGCCGTCGATGCGCTCGATCGTCGCCGCGTCGAGCTCGAGGTCGCCGGCGGCCAGGTTGTCGAGCAGCTGTTCGACCTTTGTCGCGCCGGTGATCACGCTCGACACGCCGCTCTGGCGCAAGACCCACGCCAGCGCGAGCTGCGCCCGGGTGACGCCGAGGTCGTCCGCGACGGCCTTCAGCGCCTGCACCTTGGCGACGTTGGCGTCGTTCAAGAACGACTTCCGAAAGCCCTCGTTGTCGGCGAAGCGCGTGCCGTCAGGCATGCCGTCGTCGTACTTGCCCGTCAGCATCCCCATGGCCAGCGGGCTCCACACGACCAGACCGATGCCCTTGGGCTCGGTGACCGGGAGGATCTGCGACTCGACGCGCTCGCGGTACAGCATCGAGTACTGCGGCTGCTCGGTGACCGGCGCGACGAGGCCGTGCGCCGTGGCGTACGTGTGCGCCTCGGCGATCTGGGCGGCGCTCCACTCGCTCGTGCCCCAGTAGTGCGAGCGACCCGAGCGCACCACGTCGCTGAAGACCTCGACGATCTCCTCCATGGGCGTCTCGGGGTCAAAACGATGCGCGAAGTAGATGTCGACGTAGTCGGTCCGCATCCGGTCGAGCGAGAGATCGATCGACTCGAGCACGTGCTTGCGCGACAGCCCGCGGTCGGTGATCGCGTCCGACATCGGCCAGAACACCTTGGTCGAGAGCACCAGGTGGTGGCGGGGGATGTCGAGGTCCTCGAAGATCTCGCCCAGGAACGCCTCGCCCTGGCCGCGCGCGTACGCGTCTGCGTTGTCGAAGAAGTTGATGCCGCCCTCGAACGCCTTGGCAACGATGTCCTTGATCAGCGCCTTGTCCTGCACGCTGCCGCCGTAGGTCGTCCAGGCGCCGAGGCTGACGGCGCTCACCTTCAGGCCGCTGCGGCCGAGTCGTCTGTA
>PWQI01000346.1 GCA_003556805.1 Trueperaceae bacterium
CGCCTGATGACGCACACGCTGCGCGCCTTCCCGCCGACGCCACCCTCGATCGCCTGGGGCTGCTACATCCGCAGCCACGACGACATCGGCTGGGCCGTCACCGACGAGGACGCCGCCGCGGTAGGGCTCTCGGGCTCTGGGCACCGCTCGTTCCTGTCGGACTTCTACTCCGGCCAGTTCCCCGGCAGCCACGCCCGCGGCGCGGTGTTCCAGTACAACCCCGCCACCGGTGACCGGCGCATCTCGGGCAGCTTCGCCAGCCTCGCCGGGCTGGAGGCGGCGCTCGAGGCGCGCGACGAGGCGTTGGTGCAGCTCGCGATCGAGCGCGTCTTGCTCGGCCACGCCCTCATCTGCGGCTTCGGCGGCGTGCCGCTGCTGTACATGGGCGACGAGATCGGCCTGCGCAACGACTACGGCTACCTGCGCGACCCGGACCACGCCACCGACAACCGCTGGCTGCACCGCCCCGCGATGGACTGGGAGGCGGTCGCCCGCCGCCGCCTGGTGGGCAGCGTCGAGCAGCGCCTGTTCGAGGGCCTGCGCGCCATCTTGCGCGCGCGCAAGCGCACCCCGCAGCTCCACGCCACCTACCCGACCGAGGTGCTCGACGTGCACCCGCACGTGTTCGTCACGCTGCGGCGCCACCCGCTCGGGCCCACGCTGGCGCTCTACAACCTGACCGAGTCGTACCAGAGCGTGCCCACGGCCGTCCTCTACGAACACGGCCTGGCGCAGGCGTTCGATCAGCTCGACCAACGCTTCGTCGACACGGCCGCGGCGAACATCCACCTGGCGCCGTACCAGCGCCTGTGGCTCCTCTGACGCACCGGTCGTGCGCCGCGGCGCGCCCCGCTGGCGAGGCGTCGCGAGCGGGACCGGCTTCGTAGCGCGCAGACGCGCTCCACGACTTGCGCTCGGACCCCCGCGCGCGCTATGCTGCACCGGTTTGACCCCCGGGTCGGCGCCGATCGACCGACGGGGGGCGTATGGTTGTGCGCGGCCGGTGACGTTCCCGCCCTCCAGCACGCAAGACCCGCATCTACCTCGCCGACGGGCAGCGATCCGCGGCGAGCCGTTCGACGGAACGGACCGCCCCGACGAGGGCTCACCGGTACCGGGCTCACGCGAGCCGCAGGGCCCGGACCAGAGAGAGGGAGTTGATCACTCTGCCTACCGTGAACCAGCTTCTCCGCAAGGGCCGCGAGAAGGTCTCGAAGAAGACCAAGGTCCCCGCCCTGAAGGGCGGCCCCCAGCGTCGTGGCGTGTGCGTTGCCGTCAAGACGCAGACCCCCAAGAAGCCCAACTCCGCGCTGCGCAAGATCGCGCGCGTCCGCCTCTCCACCGGGTACGAAGTCACGGCCTACATCCCCGGTGAGAAGCACAACCTGCAGGAGCACTCCGTCGTCTTGATCCGTGGCGGCCGTGTCAAGGACCTCCCGGGCGTGCGCTACCACATCGTCCGCGGCGCACTCGACACCCAGGGTGTCGGCGTGGGCCGCTACGTGCAGCGCAACCAGGGCCGCTCGAAGTACGGCACCAAGAAGCCGAAGAAGGCGTAGGCGAGAGGAGCATCATGGGACGACGTAGACGCGCAGAAGTCCGGAGCCTCGAGCCCGACCTCGTGTACAGCGACACCACCGTGGCCGCGTTCATCAACAAGTTGATGCGTGACGGCAAGAAGAACCTAGCGAGCCGGATCTTCTACGGCTCGAGCCGCTTGATCCAAGACCGCAGCGGGTCGGAGCCCTTGAAGGTCTTCCGCACCGCCGTGGACAACGTGCGCCCGCGCATCGAGGTCCGCAGCCGACGCGTCGGCGGCAGCACCTACCAGGTGCCCGTCGAGGTCGGCCCGCGCCGCTCGCAGAGCCTGGCGCTGCGCTGGCTGGTGGCGGCGTCGAACTCGCGTCCCGAGCGCACCGCCGTGGAACGCGTCGCGGGTGAGCTGCTCGACGCAGCCGCCGGCCGCGGCGGAGCCGTCAAGAAGAAGGAAGACATCGAGCGCATGGCCGAGGCGAACCGCGCATACGCCCACTACCGCTGGTAGGCGCGAGGACACCCATGGCCACCCAAACCTTGATCGACCTCCACATGACCCGCAACATCGGGATCGCTGCCCACATCGACGCGGGCAAGACGACCCTGACCGAGCGGATCCTGTTCTACACGGGGCGCATCCACAAGACCGGCGAGACCCACGAGGGCGCCTCGCAGATGGACTGGATGGAGCAGGAGAAGGAGCGCGGCATCACCATCACGTCGGCGGTGACGCAGGCGTTCTGGAAAGACACCCGCATCAACATCATCGACACCCCTGGGCACGTCGACTTCACCATCGAGGTCGAGCGCTCGATGCGTGTGCTCGACGGCGCGGTGGCCGTCTTCGACGCCTCGCAGGGTGTGGAACCGCAGTCCGAGACCGTGTGGCGGCAGGCCGACAAGTACCGCGTGCCGCGCATCGCGTTCGCGAACAAGATGGACAAGACGGGCGCCGACTACCAGCTGGTGCTCGACTCCATGCGTGATCGGCTGGGCGCCAAGGCGCTGCCGGTGCAGTGGCCGATGGGCGCCGAGGACGACTTCAAGGGCCTGATCGACCTGGTCGAGATGGTCGCCATCACCTACGGCGACGACCTCGGCACGGCGATCGAGGTCGTGGAGATCCCCGAGTCGTACCGGGCGCTCGCCGAAGAGAAGCGCGCGCTGATGATCGAGATGCTCGCCGACGTCGACGACGACGTCGCGACGCTGTTCCTCGAGGGCGAGGACGTGCCCGAGGAGACCCTGCGCAAGGCGATCCGCTACGGCACGGTCAGCCTGAAGCTGTTCCCGGTCTACGCCGGCTCGGCGCTGAAGAACAAGGGCATCCAGCGGCTCCTGGACGGCGTCAACGCCTTCCTGCCGAGCCCCTTGGACGTGCCGCCGATCAAGGGCCTGCTGCCCGGCAGCGGCGAGATCGAAGCGCGCGAGTCGACGAGCTCGGCGCCCACCTCGGCGCTGGCGTTCAAGATCATGACCGACCCCTACGTCGGCCGCCTGACCTTCGTGCGCGTCTACTCGGGCTCGCTCGAGGCCGGCTCGTACGTCTTCAACGTCTCCAAAGGCAAGCGCGAGCGCATCGGCCGGCTGCTGAAGATGCACGCCAACAGCCGTGAAGAGGTCGAGCGGATCAGCGCCGGTGACCTCGGCGCCGTCATCGGCCTCAAGGACACCACCACCGGCGACACGCTGGCCGATCCCGACCACCCCATCATCCTCGAGTCGATCGAGATCCCCGAGCCGGTGATCACCGTCGCCATCGAGCCCGCCTCCAAGGCCGACCAAGACAAGCTGGGCAACGGCCTGGTCAAGCTCTCCGAAGAGGACCCGACCTTCCGCGTCGAGACCGACTCCGAGACCGGCCAGACCAAGATCTCCGGGATGGGCGAGCTCCACCTCGAGATCATCGTCGACCGCCTGAAGCGCGAGTTCAAGGTGAACGCCACGGTCGGCGCCCCCCAGGTCGCCTACCGCGAGACGATCACCAAGTCGGTCGACGTCGACGGCAAGTTCGTCCGCCAGACCGGCGGCCGCGGCCAGTACGGCCACGTCAAGGTCCGCGCCGAGCCGCGCGGCCGGGGCGAGGGCTTCGAGTTCGAGAACGCCGTCGTCGGCGGGACGATCCCGAAGGAGTTCATCCCCGCCGTCCAGAAGGGCGTCGAGGAAGCGCTGCAGAACGGACCGCTCCTCGGGTTCCCGATCGTCGACATGAAGGTCAGCCTGTACGACGGCTCGTACCACGAGGTCGACTCATCGGAGATGGCGTTCAAGATCGCCGCCAGCATGGCGATCCGCGAGGTCATGAACCAGGGCGGCGCCGTCGTGCTCGAGCCCGTCATGCGCGTCGAGGTCGTCACCCCAGAGGTCTACACGGGCGACGTCATCGGCAGCCTGAACGCGCGCCGCGGCCAGATCCAAGGCATGGAGCCGCGCGGCAACGCCCAGGTGGTCAACGCCCACGTCCCGCTCTCGGAGATGTTCGGCTACGCGACCGACCTGCGCAGCCAGAGCCAGGGACGCGCGACCTTCACCATGTTCCTCGACCACTACGCCCAGGTGCCCAAGGGCATCCAGGAGTCCTTGACGAAGAAGTAAGAGACGGCGTGGCGCGGCGGCTCCGGCCGCCGGACCCAGGCATTGAGCGACCAGACCGCGGGCAGCGCCCCGCACGAGGAGTGACCAGCGATGGCGAAAGCGACGTTTGAGCGTACGAAGCCGCATGTGAATGTGGGGACGATTGGGCATGTGGATCATGGGAAGACGACGTTGACGGCGGCGATGACGTTTGCTGCTGCTGCGGCGGATC
>PWQI01000110.1 GCA_003556805.1 Trueperaceae bacterium
CCGCTGCGAGACCTGAGCGAAGGCGACCGCAGCCATCACCTCGGCGGCTTCGTGTCGCCGGCGATCGCCTTCGGTCGCGCCGTGCCCGAGACCGAGTTCGCCACCGCCTTCGACCTCCCCCACCACAGCGTCGGTGCCGACACCGACGCGTACCGCGTCAGAGTCCGCCAACGAAACGACCAGTGGGCGTGGAGCTCACCCATCTGGGTGGAGCACGACCACGCCACCGACGGGAGGTGAGGGCCGACTCCCGACCGCACACCACACCGCGCCTCGACACCGACAACGGCGCCGCTCGCGCCACCACGGAGGTACACCAGCATGCTCACACGCCTCGCCCTGCTCCTCGCCCTCGCACTCGCTGCGCCACTGGGCGCGCTCGCGCAAGATGGCACCATCGATTGCATCACCGACCAGAGCGCGACGATCACCTACATGGGTGACCCCGTCGGCAACCTGCCCGAGATCGAGCAGCAGACGGCCGACGCCTTCATGGCCGCCTGCCCGCACATCACCGTCGACATCGTCATCGGCCCCGCCAGCGCCTCCGACCTCCTCGCCAACTACCTGACCATGCTCGAAGGCCGCAGCGGCGACATCGACGTCATGCGCATCGACGTCATCTGGCCCGGCATCCTCGCCGAGAACCTGGTCGACCTCGCTCCGTACTTCACGCAGGAGGAGCTCGACGCGCACTTCCCGGGCTTCATCCAGAACAACCGGATCGGCGACACCATGGTCGCCATCGCCCACCGCCTCGGCGCCGGGATGCTCTACTACCGCACCGACCTGCTCGAGAAGTACGGCTTCGACGGACCGCCGGCGACGTGGGACGAGCTCGAGTCCATGGCCCGCACCATCCAGGACGGCGAACGCGCCGAGGGCAACGCCGACTTCTGGGGCTTCGTGTGGCAGGGCAACAACTACGAGGGCCTGACCACCAACGCGCTCGAGTGGCAGCTCGCGGAGGGCGGCGGCACGATCGTCAACCCCGACGGTGAGATCGAGGTCCTCAACGAGGCCGCCATCGGCGCCTTCGAGCGCGCCGCCGGCTGGGTCGGCACCATCAGCCCTCCCGGCGTGGTCGGCTACGCCGAAGAGGACGCCCGCGCCGTCTGGCACGTCGGCAACGCAGCCTTCATGCGCAACTGGCCGTACGCGGTCAGCGTCAGCCTCGAGAGCGAAGCGATCGGTGACGCCTTCGACCTGGCCCCCCTCCCCGCCGGCGCCTCGGGCCGCTCGGTGGCGACCATGGGTGGCTGGAGCATCGGCGTGAACCGCTTCAGCGCCAACGTCGACGCCGCCGTGGCGTTCGCCAAGCACTTCGCGTCCTACGAGGAGCAGAAGCGCCGTGCCATCAGCAACACGATCAACCCCACCATCGCGGCCCTGTACCAAGACCCCGACGTGATCGAGGCCGTCCCGTTCTTCGCCGGTCTCGACGACGTGTTCATGGGCGCCAGCCCGCGCCCCTCGACCGTCACCGGGGCGCTGTACAACCGCGTCTCGACCCTCTACTCGACCGCCATCCACAGCATCCTCACCGGCGACGAAGACGCCGAGACCGCCCTGACCCTGCTCGAACTCGACCTCGAGGCCCTTCTCGGGAACTGATCCTCTGAGCGTGCGGTGCGGCGCCGGCCGATCTGACGGCCTGCGCCGCACCGCCCCAGGGACTCCCCATGGTCGAGGCCACCACGCCCACCCGGCGCACCGCCACGCCGCTCTCGCTCACGCTGGCCGTCGCGCTGGCGTGCATCGGCATCGCGACGCTCGTAGGCTTCGGCCTCCAGGTCGTGAACGACGCCGGGATGCGCGACGCCCTCGACCCGAGCCTGGGCGCAGCGCGCCCCTCGCCCGTCATCGCCTTCCTCGACGCCTTCGGCATCGTGCTTCCGCTCGCCATGCTCGTCTTCGGCGCGCTCGCGATCGTCCTTGGCCTGCGCGTCGCGCGGCGCAGGGTCGCGGCGATGCGGACCGGCCGCGACGCCTTGAGCTGGTTGGCGATCCTGGGAGCAGTCGTCTCGATCGCCCGCATCGTGCAGGGAACGCCGCTGCTCGCGCCCGCCGACGCTCACCTCGCGGCGCTCGCGGGCGGTGCGCTCGGCCCCGCACTCGCGGCGGGCGTGGCACTGGCGCTTCGCTGGGGCATGGCGCGGCTCGCTCGCCAGACCGACCTCCCGGACGAGTCGCTCGTGAACCGCGAGGCGCGCGCAGCCTGGAACCTGCTCGTGCCGGCGCTGCTCATCCTGGTCGTCGTGGCAGCGCGCCCGCTCGAGGCCACGATCATCACGAGCCTGACCGACAAGCGCTTCGCATCGGACCAGGTGCCGAACTTCGTCGGACTGCAGCACTACCGGACGCTCCTCACGGTCCGCTTCGACGAAGTGGTCTGCCGACGCGCCGACGACGGCAGCTGCGCGCGCTCGGCCAGCGGTGCGATCCGCTGGGAGACGCTGCCGCGAGAACGGCTCGCCGAGGGCTACCGCACGGCGTGGAACCTGAACGTTCCGCTCGTCAGCGGACCCGACACGGCGCTCTCGATCAGCGCGCTCGACCGCACCTGGATCCGCAGCATCTGGGGCACCCTCGTGTTCACGGTGGCGTCGGTGTCGCTCGAACTGGTGCTCGGGCTGTTCATCGCCCTCACGGTCCACTCCGAGTTCCGCGGTCGCGGCGCGATGCGCGCCGTGATGCTGGTGCCGTGGGCGATCCCGACGGTCGTATCGGCACGCCTGTGGGAGCTGATGCTCAAGGACACGTCCGCGGGCGTGGTCAACCGCGCCCTGATGATGTCGGGCATCATCGACACCCCCCAGGCCTGGCTCACCACCTCGGCGCTGCAGATCCCATCGGCGATCATGATCGACGTCTGGAAGACCGCACCGTTCATGGCGCTGCTCCTGCTCGCGGGTCTCCAGGTGATCCCGAAGGAGCTCTACGAGTCCGCCCGCGTCGACGGCGCCAGTCGCGTGCGCGAGTTCCTCTCCATCACGCTCCCGCTGCTGCGACCCGCGATCGCCGTCGCGCTCATCTTCCGCACCCTCGACGCGCTGCGCGTGTTCGACTTGTTCAACGTCCTCTTCGGGCGCTCGGAACACAGCGTGTCGACCTATAACTTCGAAGTGCTCATCAACAACCAGGAGGCCGGCTATGCCTCCGCGATCGGCGTGCTCATCTTCGTGCTCATCTTCGGGTTCGCCGTGCTGTACGTCCGTTTCCTGGGGGTGAACCGCTCGTGACGCAGCCCACCTGGGCGCGAGCGCTGCGCCGCCTCCCCTTCTACCTGGTCGTGGTCCTGATCGCCGCCTACGCCCTGCTCCCGTTCGTATGGGCCATCTCCACGTCGCTCAAGAGCGAGAGCGAGCTCTTCGGTCCCGCCACGCTGATCCCGCGCGACCCCACCTTCCGGCACTACGTCAACGTGCTGGGTTCCGCAACGTTCATGCGCTCGCTGAGCAACTCCGTGATCGTCGCCGGCGGCAGCGCGATCATCGCCCTAGCGGCTGGGTCGTTCGCCGCCTACGCGCTCGGTCGCCTGCGCTTCCGCGGCAAGGTGGCGATGCTCTACGCGGTCCTGGCGATGACGATGTTCCCGCAGATCTCGGTCCTCTCGGGGCTCTACACCAACGTGCGCGAGCTCGGCATCTTCGGCACGCAGGCGGCGCTGCTCTACGCCTACCCGCTGTTCACGCTCCCGTTCGCGGCGTGGGTGCTCACCAGCTTCTTCCGTGGCCTGCCACGCGAGATCGAGGAGGCCGCCGTCGTCGACGGTGCCACCACCGGACAGATCTTCGTGCGGATCTTGTTGCCGCTCACGGTCCCGGCGCTCGTCACCACCGGGCTGCTGACGTTCATCGTGTCGTGGAACGAGTACCTCTTCGCGCTCAGCTTCACCATCACCAGCCCGCGGGCGCAGACCGTGCCCGTCGCCATCGCCCAGTTCGCCGGGGTCGTGGAGCAACAGGAGCCCATCGCCGAGATCATGGCGGCCGCGATGGTCGTCACGCTCCCGCTCGTGGTCCTCGTGCTCGTCTTCCAACAGCGGATCGCGGCCGGCCTGACGGCAGGATCCGTGAAAGGCTGAGTCCCATGTCCGACGCCCCGCATCGCGCCAACCTCGTCCTGATCGATTGCCACGACCTCGGGCGGCACCTCGGTTGCTACGGTCATCCGACGGTCCCTTCCGACGCGCTCGACGCGCTCGCCCTACAGGGCGTGCTGTTCGAGCAGGCGTACGCCACGGCACCCCAGTGCAGCCCCAGCCGGGCGGCGCTCTACACCGGCCGGCATGCCCACGACGTCGGCATGCTCGGCCTCGCCCACGCGCCGTTCGACTGGC
>PWQI01000454.1 GCA_003556805.1 Trueperaceae bacterium
CCGTCCACCACGCGATCCTGAGCCCGGCCAGGTCGACGCTACCGGGGTCGCCGAGCGGCATCGGCAGCGCGCTGGGGTCGTCGCCGTCGGGCCCCTGGATCACGCGCAGCGCGAGCAGCAGGTCGTCGACCCCGCGCGCGAGCGGCCCGATGGCGGTGCGCGGGTCGAGCAGCGGGCTGATGGAGGGGAAGTGGCCGGTGAGCGGCACCCGCCCGCTGCTCGGCCGGATGGTGCACACGCCGCAGGCGTGGGCGGGTTGCCGCAGGCTGCCGCCGGAGTCCGACCCGAGCCCGAGCGCCGAGCCCGCCGAGGCAACCAGGGCCGCTTCCCCGGAGCTGCTGCCGGTCGGGGTCCGCTCCAGGTCGTGCGGGTTGTAGGTCGGGCCGAAGGCCTCGCTGTGCTCCGCCGGGTTGGTCTTGCCCAGCACGATCGCGCCCGCGGCGCGGAGTCGCGCCACCACCGTCGCGTCGCGTGCTGGCACGCGCGTAACGTGCGCCGACGCACCGCCGGAGCAGGGCATGCCCGCCACGTCGATCCAGTCCTTGACGGTCACGGCGAGGCCGTGGAGGGGTCCGAGCGGTCTGCCGCGCGCGCTGCGCCCGTCGGCCTCCGCTGCGGTGCGCCGCGCGCCAGCCTCGTCGAGATGTACGATCCCGCGGACGACCGCATCCACGGCGCGGAGGCGCTCGAGCTGCGCCTGGAGGAGGTCGCGCGCGCTCACCTCGCGGCGCGACAGGGCAGCGACCTGGCGCGTCGCGCTCTGGAGGACGAGTTCGCTTGGGTCCACGGCGCGATGGTACTCGACCGTGTGCTCGCTCGCCTCAACCGTCGTCGAGGTCGTGTTCGGTTCGCACCGCGACGAAGCGCAGCGAGCGCCGGTTCCCGTGCGCTGTGAGCAGACCGCGTCGCTCGAGGTCGCGCAGGTCCGCCGCAGCGGTCGCCGCGCTCACCCCGTGCCGCTCCGCGTACGCCTTGACCGTGATCGCGCCGTCGGCCTCGACGTGGGCCAATGCCGAGCGCTGACGACCCGTCCGGTCGAGCGGCGCGTCGTCACGGGCGAGCGCAACCTGCACGGTGGCGGCGAAGAGCGGCGCGTCGCGCGGGACGCCTGCGCTCGCCGCACGCCCCGCCGGCGGGGACGTGGTGCGGCCGGCGCGCGGCGTACCGACCTCGACGCCGTCGCCAGCCGCCGTGGGGCCGAGCGCGTCGGCCAGGACCTCGGCCATCGTCGCGTTCGTCGCGTGCACCCGCGCCAACCGCAGCGATGCGGAGAGCCAACGGTACGCGAGATCGGCGGCCAGCGGACCCGTCTCGCCGAACAGGAGGGGCACGTTCGGGTACGCCGCCTGTAACGCGGCCACGAGGTTGAGCATCCACCCCGGCCGTGTCCGCATGTCGCCCTTGACGAGCTGCGAGAGCCTCCCCTCGATGATCACGGCCGCCCGCGGCATCGTCGCGAGCTCTGCCATCAGGAGCTGCAGTGTGCCCTGCACGGCCGCGCCAGCGAACTCGCCGAGCTTCTTGCGCTCAACGACCGCCACGAGCTGGTCGCGCGCGAACACGCCGTAGTCCCCGACTGGGAGCCGACGCCGCTCGATGGTCACGTCGCGACCCGCGAAGCGCCAGCCGTAGCGCTCACGCTCGTCGACCACGATCGTGAGCGGCCCCTCGAGCCCGCGCGCCGTCGGCGCGCGCACCCCGGGTCGCGTCGAGCGCATGGAACGCTCGCTGCGCCAGAAGATCAGCGTCCGGCTCCCCTTGCTCGTCCACACGAACATCGACCTGCGCCGCTGCCCGCGGTCGAGCACCAGTTGCACCGACGCGCCGACCCTGCGGCAACTCGCGACGCTCACGTGCTCGACGTGCTCGACGTCGTCGGGCCAGGCGGGCAACTCGACGCAGAAGAGGTCCTTGTCGACCGGCCATGCGGCACGCGTCGCCAACACGAGTTCGGCGCCGCCGAGCGGCAGCCCGATGACGACCGGCAGACGCGTGGCACCCTCACGGCGCCCGATCCTCATCCAGGGTCCGAGCTGCTCCGGTGCGGTCGAGCGGTCGTTCGTTGCCGCCACGCCCAGAGGCTAGCGCACGTTCCACGCAGGCATGTCGCCCGAGCCGAGCGTCCGCACGCCACCGTCGAGCCCGAACACGGTGAGGACGCTCACGCCGCCACCCTGCACCGGCAGCACGAGCGCGTCGCTCGATGGCGACCACAGGCGGTGCGAGCGGGCGTACTGGTCGAAGAACGGCAGGTACTGGTTCAAGAAGAGCGGGGAGGGCGTGAAGCGACCGAGCTCGCGGCGAAGCCCCGTGGCGACGTCGACGACGCGCAGCGCCACGCGCGCCGAGCCCGCCTGCACCTGCAGGCCGACCTGACGCTCGGGCCCGTCGCCGCCCCCCGGTGCGGGTGCCAGATAGGCCACGGTGCCGCCGTCGGGCGACCACCAGAAGGCGAGCGACAGGTCGTCGGTGAGCGTCTCGAGATCGCCCGTGCGGGCATCGATGGTGACGATGGGTCCGTAGGAGTGCGGGGCATCGATCAGGGGGCGCTGGATCGCGAGGACGTCGAGGTTCGGGTGCCAGGCGAGGGCGGCGAGGCCGGCGTGCGGCAGTTCGCGCAGGTCGGGCTCGCCGTCGCTCGCGCCCTCGCCACGCTCCAGCACGACGCGGCGCGCATCGGCGCCGTCGCGCGAGGCGTAGGCGATCCATGCGCCGCTCGGCGACACGGCGGGGGATTGGAAGGCGCCCGGCGGAGCGCGCGTCGGCGTGGGGTCGTACGCGGCGAGCCCGCTGCGCCCCACCTCGGCGTCGGGGCCGAGCACGTTGCGATGCACCAGGAGCGCCCCCCCGTCCGGTGCCCAGTCCCAGTAGAAGGGCGCGCCGACCGCGAAGGGCTCGGCATCGCCGGCCGCCCGCTCGCTCGCCTCGTCATCGGCCGCCGCGGCCGCATCCGCCGTGGGGTCGACGAGGTGCAACCCGAGGCCTCCGATGCGGCTGGTCAGCAGCGCGATCCGCTCCCCATCGGGCGACCAACCGTGATAGATGGGCGACTCCTGGGGTCGCTCGAACACGCGCAGGCTGGTCCCGGTCGCAGGGTCGTGGACGTCGAGGCCGGCGCCATCGCCGCCGGGGCCGAAGGCGATGAACGACACGAGCGCACCACCCGGTGCCCAGGCGGGGAACTGCGAACGGCCCGGGCCGTCGTCGAGGAGCGCTCGCTCACCGCGGACGGGGTCGACGAGCGCAGCTGCGCCTGCGGGCGTGACGAAGGCGATCAGCCCACCGGCATCGTCCATGCCGAGCATCTGGAGTGGCGTATCGATCGGGGCGGCCTGCGCCGACACCGTGCTCCACACCGCACCCGCGGTCAACGCGATCGCGGCGAGCAGAAGCTGCAGATGGCCCATGCCGGAGGGTAGCCGGAAGTCACGCCCGTGTGGGGGCGCCAGACTGCAATCGCTGCGGCGTCACTCGGTTCAAGTCCGAGCTCTCGTGCATGTTGTAGCATGCGACATGATCACCGTACCGGAAGCTGCTCGTCGCGTCGCGCGACATCCCGAGACGGTGCGGCGCTGGATCAGATCTGGACGGCTCCGATCGCAACGGATCGGTACGCAGCACCTCGTCGACGAGGACGAGTTGCGCGCTGTCGCGGCCGATGTCGCTCCTCTCGAGTTGCCATCGGCCTGGCGATCTCGGGACGATGGCTCGCCCTTGCCTGATTGGGAACGCATCGTGCGTGATGGTCGCGAGCGCCACGGGTGACGCTCGTCCTCGACGCGAGCGCAGCGCTGCGAGCCATGGGTTCCAGCGCCGCGAGGCTTGCCCTCGCCGGGTTCGAGCTCATCGGTCCGCCGTTGCTCCGGTCGGAGGTGACGTCGGCTCTCCACACGGCCGTGTGGCGGCGCCAACTCACTGAAGCCGACGCGAGCGCTCACCGCGAGGCATACGCTTGCATGGCCGTGACAATCGTGACGCCAGCCGACCTCTACGACGTCGCGTGGACGATCGCCACCGATCTCGGCCTGGCAAAGACCTACGACGCCGAGTACCTTGCGCTCGCGCGCTTGCGCCGCACACGCGTCCTCACGACCGACGCGCGGCTTCGTCGCGGCGCCGCGCGCACCGGCCTCGTGATCGACCCATCCGAACTCGGCGCAGGCTAGCGTTCGCGCGTGTGTCGACGCTCGGCGGCGGAGGCCGGGCCTCCCACGACCACCCGCCCCCCGCTCAACCCCCCGCCCGACGCTTCTCGGCGGCGGAGGCCGGGCCTCCCACGACCACCCGCCCCCCGCTCAACCCCCCGCCCGACGCTTCTCGGCGGCGGAGGCC
>PWQI01000315.1 GCA_003556805.1 Trueperaceae bacterium
TAACGATTCGGGGCCATAATCGTCTGTTCGAATAATGAGTTTACTTTCGTAATACTTCGCGTTTGAGTAGTTGATGATGCGCTTGTCAGAACGATAATGATAACGCAACATGATAAACGGCGATATCGTGTCTTGGGCCAGCATGCCCTTCAATATCGAGTTATCCGTATAGGAGTAGTCCTTATCAATAGCATACTCGCGGCGCAAGCGTTCATCGAGCTTGGGCTCAAGGTTGGTTACCGGTTCCAGTTGGTTCGGATCGCCAACGAGCAAGAGTCGCTCACCTCGTAAAATTGGAAAGAGCGACGCCGAAATCGTTGATTGCCCTGCTTCGTCGATGACGACGAGATCGAATTGCTTGCTTGGTTCGCCGAGGCGAACGCTTGATACGTTTGTCGTGAGGATGATCGGAAAAGCCTTGGTAAGCGTTCTTAAGTTGTCTGAATCGGCGATGTATCGATTGAACTCACGGATGCGTTCTTCCTTGTCCTTCGAACGTGCGATATCGATGATGGGCTTAAACGAGGGCATGTGAAGCCAGGCCAGTTTTTCAAGGGATTTATCTCGCAGCCAACGTGTAAAGGATTTTCCCTCGGCTTGCAGAAGCGCACGGGCATCCTCATCCTCGACAGTGCCGAGCGTTTTGAGCTCTCGCTCTAAGGCATCGATGTCGGCATCAAGCGCAATTTGCTCGCGCATGCCGGCGTAGGATTTCAGCCTTTTTAGAACCTTGAGGTTCTCTTGTGTCTCTTCGATAACCTCATAACGATCGAGCAGCGCATTCAGCGTATTGGCGTTTTCGATAAGGCGTGATGTTTCTTTCGCAAGCTGGCGTTTTTTTCTGGCTCGTATGCGCCGGGTAGCCTCATACAATTCATTGATGCGATCGAGTGCCTGGTTCACACGCTCGACATTGCCCAACCTTAGGATTGGAAATGGGATTGGACCGTCATCGTCTTTTATCTCAGTCATCTTCGCGTATATCGTGTCGATGGGATGGTTGTTGTTGGAACTGACAAGTACTTTCTCGTCATTGAGTAGTGACGTAACTAAGACGTTGAGTATCGTGTGTGTCTTACCCGTGCCCGGTGGACCTTGGACATACGTGACGGGCTGCTTTGCCGCATTATGCACAACACGAAGCTGATCGATGTTCATCTTGTCGTTCATGAGCGCAAGCGGCTTGTTTTTCTTGCGTCTGTAGCGGGTATCCATGTTTCCGAAAAACGCTCGCAAGGGAACGTTGAGTTTACCGGTTTCGTGTTGAGTGGCAATGGCACCGTACTCGTGATCAAAGTTCACAAACATCCGTCGTGCTTGCTCAAACAAGAACGGGACATCATCAAGCGTCTCTCCCGGTCGAAGTGTTTCAGCAAGGATTTCTTTTACCGATTCCGAACGGTGAGCCAGCTCACGTTTGAACTCTTCATGATCAATGTCGAGGTACTCGCTTAGCGAGTGCCTCGCATCATCAATTAAAAAGCTGTGGTTGATTCGCAAGGCGTCGTCGAGTGTGAGTGTTTTGTCTTCAGGATTGTATCGAGCAATGCGGTAGGCAACCACAAAGCGGCCGCGCGGTGTGTGAATGGACAATGTGTTTAGTGCCATCTCGCTTATCTCGGTTGCCATGCGTTGGCGGACGCTCTCATCTTTAACGCTTTGAAGAAAGGCTGCAACCTGGTCGGTTTGTGCGCCGTTTAGTGAATACATCCCTTCCTTAGAGAGTGTATGCACGTCGATGCCATCGACAAGCTGGTGGGTCTTAATATACGGATCTTGATCGTGAAGTGCCGCAACGCGGTAGTAGGTTAAAATCCGTTGATTGAAACGGTCGTAGCCTATCCAAGAAGCGAGGTTTGCATCATTATCTAGCTTGTTATACAACGCCTTGGGCACCTCATAGAGCGTACCATCAACCACATCGGCTTTGGTGATGCTTTTGATATCGATTTGGATGTTATTATCGTTAACCTCTCGTGAATGGTAGTGGTTGTACATCTTGATGTCAATACGCTGCGTTTTTTTATCAATGGACTGCACGGCACACCAAAATCGGGTTCTTTCACCCTTTTTGTTGTGGTAGGTTACGTCTAGCCATTTCGCCTCTTTGATGGCTTGCGCAATGGCGGCGTTCACTGATTTCATACGTCCTCCCCGACTCTTTACGAGACGCGCGTCTTCTTGGTGGTGATGATTTAATCCAATTTGCGCAAATCTATTTCTTCTTCAACATATCTATCTGATTCAACACTTCAGCCAATGCATAAAACAAGAGTCCTGAGGCAAAGCCTGAGAAAATCAGTGCGAAGCCAATCGCGCCCTCACCTTCGGCTGCCGCAATAACACCAAACAACACCCCTACTACCCATGTAAGGATTGCCACAATCATCAACGCGTTGATCGCAAATGACGATGAACGCTTCGCGGTTTGACCGGTGACGCTGAGGCGTTTTAGGTGCTTAATCTCTTCTTTCAGTTGTTTGATCGTTTCCTCGTTTGATTCAAGGTTTTTATATGTCTCCTCTGAAACGTCGAGTGCCACGTTGCGATAGGCGGACTTTTTATCGTAATCGTAATGCGGATAGCCGGGCTTTACACCCTCATTATTGAGATAGTCTCTATCGTACAAGCCGAGTTCTTTTAACCGTTTCTGTTTTTGCTTCTCTTTAACGGTGGTTTCGAGTTCTTTCTTCTCAGCTTTCAATTCCTTAATGGTGTCTTCTTGCTTTTTGATGAACGTGTTTACCTTTTCTGACATGGGTGTTCCACCTTTCAAGTATTAGTGTGAGTATTGAGTATTGCTTTTGAAACAAATGTGTTAGTTAACGGTTGCGTGCGCGCCATTCCTCGCGGGCACGGAGTTCGTGTTCTAGCATGAAGCGAATCGCGCGAACGTGAATCCAGATGAAAAGCGGGGCGATTGCAACCAAGAACATCAAGATAAGTATGAAAATTGAAAGTGCTCCAAACATCTCAAAAAACGGCATGGTAATCCTCCTTTATTTCGAGTGCTTCTTTTATCTCATGGTAACACGCATGGTGCGCATAATCTAGTTGCTCGGGGCTTTGTCAACAAGTTGCCGACTTGTCACGGAGAATTTTCCCTTTTTTCTCACGCTGTTTTTGGATTAAAAACGACCTTCAGTTCACAAACAAAAGCGTCCGAAACAACGGTAAGGAATTACCGATGTGTCGGGCGCTTTTTCCTTGGTTTTCTCAACTGCCTCATGATATCATCCCCTACGCCGACTCCTCCCCAGGTCGACGACGCATGGTGTTACGTTCATTATACCAGAAAATGGCATGAAACGTACACACCTCTTGCGTGCGCATACGCAAAGAAAAAGGCCGGATGGATTCCGGCCTTTTGGTAAAGCATGTGCGCTGTTAGTCTTTGATGGCTTCGGCGCCTTGGTCAAGCTCGACGTTGCCAAGCAGCGCACTGACGATTGCGTTGAATGACATAATCTGTGTGATGTAGTCATCCTCGCCCGCGTCATAGACGCGTACGGCGATGTTCGGGCTTGTGGTGTCGATGCCCCAGTTGAGGGTGAAGCCGCTGCGGTTGTCGTCGGTAAAGGTTTCCATGAAACTTGAGGCATTCAGAAGCGCGCCGGAGATGCCGCCGATGCCAAGGTCGAAGCGTCCTGGCATCATGTATTCATAATAGATACCCGGGAACGAGACCGCGTTGACGGTGACTTCGATGGCGATGTCGTAGAGTTCATAGACAAACATGTTTTCAAACGCATCTTTGATAAACGCGCCGATATCAAGTTGAACTTGCGTGCCAGCCATGACCAGCAGTTCGAGGTGAATGGTGTCGCCGTGTTGGTAGACGCCTTCGGCGGTCAACGCTTCGATCGCGCGTGTCCAGTGGTGCAGCGCTTTGATTCGATCGTAGCCATGGGTCTCGGTGGCACGACCGACACCGACAAACTGTGCTTGGTCGGTGTGACGGTAGCTGATGCCGCTGGCGGGGTCGACCATGTAGGCTTGCGTGTAGAGGAAATGCTGCGGCTCAGCCGTAATCATCACATCGTAGGCAAGCGATTCACGATCAATCGCGTAGTACATCGCCAGTCTGAAGTCAAGGTTGCCTAAAATCGGTTCAGGTATATGACCACTATCGGGGAACTGACGGTCTTGGGCGTGTTGTGTGGCGAGTCCGTTGATCATCAATCTGAATGTGGTTGCACCCGGGACACGATAAAGGCGTGGGTCGTCTTTTACGCCGTCGTACTCTTGCGGCGGCACCGCAACTTCATCAAGTCTTCCCAGCAAAAACTCTTGGAAAGCGACGTCATTATCGCTGATAATCATGTA
>PWQI01000064.1 GCA_003556805.1 Trueperaceae bacterium
GACGTGATCGAGCCCGGCACGCCCTTCGCGTTGCGGGCCTACGGTCACGTGTCGCCGATGACGTGCGACACGGCGCTGGTGCATCCCCTCGCGCCGCTCGACCGTTCCGCGGCGCGCGCCGCCATCGCCTCGGTCGAGCCGAAGCTCTTGTCGGGGACCCCGCTGGCCGCATCGATCGAGGCGGTCTCGAGCGACCTGTCCGCTGCGACTGGGCCCAAGACCGTGATCTTGTTGACCGACGGCGAGGAGACCTGCGGCGGCGACCCCGAGGCGGCCATCCGGGCGCTCGTCGCTCTGGGGATCGACGTGCAGCTCTCCATCATCGGCTTCGACGTCGACACCGACGACGCCGCCACCATGCGCTCGAACTTCGCTGCGTGGGCCGAGCTGGGTGGCGGCATCTTCCTCGAGGCCTTCGACGCCGGTGAGCTGCGCGAGGCGCTCGAGGCGGCGCTCTACGCCGAGGTCGAGGTTCGCTTCGAGGTGCTGGGTGGTGACGGTTCCGTGGTCGCCATCGGGGTCGTGGACGGTGACGCCGTGCCCCTGCCGGCGGGACGGTACGCGCTGCGCGTCATCGGCACCGACACGCTGGTGATCGACGACGTGGTCGTGCGCCACGAGGCGACGACGAACCTCGTCCTCGACGACGAGTAGCTCGACGCCTGCAGCCTGGCGTGCGGCCGCATGCTCATGAGACTGCGGGGCGCCCGATCGGGCGCCCCGCAGTCACGTACGGTGTGCTGAGTTCGGCGCGTCCCGGACGCGACCGAGGAGGGTCAGAAGCGGGTGCGGATCGAGTTCACGACCTGCGCCAAGGCGTCGTCCGAGGCGTTGGCGAGCAGTGGGCCGACCTCGCGGTCGTCGAACGAGACCGTGCCGGGGAGGATGCGGCTGATCGACACGTTGCCCTGTGCCGCCTCACCGCGACCGGTCATCGACACCAGCACGCGGCCGGTGATGATGTCGGTGGCGCGCACGTCGATGTCGACCTCGGCGCGCGTCTGGCCGAGGCTCACGCCCAACACGCTGGCCTGCGGCCGCGCGATCGTCGCGCGGGTGACCGTGCCCGTCACCACGTAGCCCGCGCCCGCAGCGCGCGCGAGGGCCTCGGGCGCCATCGACTCCAGACCCTGCTGCGTCATGACGTTGACGAGTTCGCTGCGCTCGACGACGTCGTAGCAGCCCGACTGCTTGAGCAGCGTGATCAGGCGCGCGGTGGCGGCGTCTTCGACGCCGGTCACCGTGATGCCGCCAGTGCGCCCGGTGGTGTTCTCGAAGTCGATGACCGCGACGACCGGGATCGGATCGGTGGCGCAGGGCAGAGCCGTGTCGACCCCGGCCGTGGTGGCGGGGGCGCAGGCGGCGAGGACGAGGATGCCGGCCAAGGTGGCGGCGAGGGTTGAACGCATGGTGACCTCCAGGATCGTCGTGGTGACGAGCAGATGGTATCGCGTTTGTGCCATGCCGTGGCGAACGGTGCCGGTGCGTCGCGTGCTGCGACCGCGGCGCCGCCGTCTGATACCCTCTCGTGGTTACCGCAACCGGACGTCCGCGTGATGCCAACTCGACACCAAAGGGGTCTCCACCATGTCTCTTCGAATGCGCACCGTCGTACTCACCGTCCTCGTCGCGATCGCCGGTGCACCGGCCTTGGCGCAGGCTGCCGATGGCGATCCGATCGCGCTCCAGCGTGACGTCCTCGAGGCGCGCATCGAGTTGGCGCGGCTGTTCGAGCCGATCGAACGGGTTCGCGACCGCATCGATCGTCGTTCGATCGACGTTGGGGCCCTGGCGTTCGACCTCGCGTTCGAGGACGCTCCGACGATCGCTGCCGTCGTGCGGGAGCACGTCCGTTTCGAGCCCTACCGGGGCGTGTTGCGTGGTGCCGAGGGGGCCCTCGTCAGCCAGGGGGCGAACAGCGCCGACCTCGCCCTGCTGTTGGCGGTGCTCCTCGGCGACGCCGGTTACGAGGTGGAGCTCCGACGCGCCGAACTCGGCGACGAGGGCGTCGGCGCGCTGCTCGCCGCCGTCACGGCTGGCGTGCCGAGGGCGAGCGCGGACGTCGACGTCGAGTTCGAGCGCGTGGAGTCGTGGTTCGACGGTGAAGAGACCGCCCTCGCGTGGCTGGACGACGAGCACGCGTCCATGGAAGCCGACGTCGCGCGGGCCGAGCAGGTGCTGGCGGCGTTGCTCGCGCCGGCCGCGGTCGGCGAACTGCCGACCGCGCTGGACGAGGCCGTGCGCGACTACTTCTGGGTCGCCTACCGACTGTCCGAGCGCGACGAATGGACCGATCTGCATGCGCTCTTCGACGAGGTGCCCGATGCCTTCGCGGCCCTCGAGCCGAGTGAGCAGGCGCGTGACACCGTGCCGGCCGCCTGGACGCACCAGATCAGCGTCCAGGCGTTCCTCGAGCGTCGGCGCGGGGCCGACATCGAGGTCGTGGCCCTCATGGACCCGTTCGAGGCGCCGGTCGCCAACCTGTTCGGCGTGCCGCTCACCTTCGCGACGATCCCCGACGGCATCGAGCGGGTCGCGGACGTGACCGATCTCGATGCCGTCCTGGCGGCGACGTCGCTGTTCTGGCCCACGTTCCGCGGCGACCCGCCCAACGGCGCGATGACCTTCGATCTGCTCGGCAACACCGTGCCCCCGGTTGCGGCCTCGAGCGGGTTCGCCGGCGTCTTCGCGTCGAGTGCGCGGGCCATGGGAGCCGGTCTCGGAGCGCTCGGTGGCATCGGTGTCGGCGGTCGCGACGAGGCCGCAGGCGACATCTTCGGCCTGTCGGCCGTGTGGCTCGACATCGCGTTCACGGCGCCCGATGGCGTGCGCAGCGAGCACCGCCGCATGCTCGTCGACCGGCGCGGTGCCGAAGCGCGAGCGGCCGGTGACCCCACGTTGGCGCCGCTCGACGAGCGCGCCATGCTCTCGGACCTGATGCGGTCCCACACGTTGATGCTCGATACGGGCCGGTACGCGGACGCGTACGTGCTCGATCGCACCGTGGCTGGGTTGCTGGCCGGGCGGGACTACCGCGACGCGGCGTACGCCGCGACGGCCAGCGGTGCTCCGATGCCCCCCGTACCGCAGGTTGCCCAAGCCGCGGAGGAGGCGATGGCACCGTTGTTGCTGCTGTCGGCCATGGCGGACGCTCCGCTGAGCGCCGACGTCCTCAGCTACCGTCCTGCGCCCGGTCTGATCGTGTTGTCGGCCGCACCCGAGAGCGGGAACGAGACCATCGACGTGGTCGCGAACCCACGCTGGAGCCTCCGCGTCGGCGCGTCCGGCGCGGCGCTGATCCCGTCGGCGACCTTCGCCGCCGGCGCCTTCGAGACGCGGGTGGAGGGTGTCGTGCTCGCCGGCGACGACGAGGTCATCAGCCCGGCCTACGAACTGGTGCGCTCCGGCGTGCCGTTGCGGGTCTTCGAGCCCTCCGACACGGCCACGCTGGCTGCGCTCGACCTGCCGTACGAGAGTCGAGCCGCCATGCTCGACGACCTCGCTCGCGGCTATCGCGTGGTGACGGCCGAGACGCTGGTCGGCGAGGTGGCAGGCTGGTGGCGATTCGATCCGGGCACCGGGGAGCTGCTGGGACGAGGTGGCGACGGGCGCGGGCTGGCGTTCACCGAGTACCTGATCGAGAACCAGATCGGGCTCTACGTCGCCGCCGCGCTGACGGGGTACGGCGTGTCGCAGTGCATGAACATCTCAGATGGTTTCAAGCGGGCCTGTTGCATCGTCCAGAACCTCGCCATCGGTGCTGCCGGCGTCGGCCTCGGCTACGGCATCGCCGCCGCCTTGGCGCAGACCATGTACGCGAGCAACGCTGCACTGAACGTGCTGCTGTTCATCAAGCTCGACGTCCAAGTCGGTCTGGGGACGACGCTGATCCCGCCGGTCTGCGGGACCTGATCTCGGCGGTCCGCGCTCGGACCGATCGCCCGCGGCTGTGTCAGGGCAACAACCGGCTCCCGTCCCGCGGGAACGCCCGCGCGAAGCGGATGTTGGGGATGCCCAGGAGCAACGCGGTGAGGCGCTCGGCGCCGATCGCGAAGCCGCCGTGCGGCGGCATGCCGTGCTGGAACACGTCGAGGTAGCCCTTGAACGCCGCCGGGTCCATCCCGCGCGCTTCGAGCTCGCGCACCAGCACGTCGTACTCGTGGACGCGTTGGCCGCCGCTGGTGATCTCGACGCCGCGGAAGATCAGGTCGAGGCCGCGGGTGAGGCCGTCGCCGGTGGGGTAGGTGTAGAAGGGACGCGCCGCGCTCGGGTAGTGCGTGACGAACACGAAGTCGCTGCCGTGCTC
>PWQI01000012.1 GCA_003556805.1 Trueperaceae bacterium
CGCGTCGTGCTGCGGCTCTGGCTGATCACGGCGGCGCTGGTGGCGCTGACCGCCGCCCTCTGGGGCGGCGCCTGAGGTGCGGCTCCTCGTCTACGGGCTCGGACGCTCGGGCGGAGCGGTCGTGCGCCGCGCACGCACTGCCGGCGAGTGCGTCGGCTTCGTCGACGTGCGGCCCGCCGGCCCCGATGTCGACGAGGCGCTCGCACTGGGCGCGGAACGCGTCGAGGACGTGGCAGCGTGGCCCGCCGACCTCTGCGTCGCAGCGCCCGGCGTCCCGATCGACCACCCCGACCTCGAGCGGCTCCGCCTCCTCGGCACCGAGGTGATCGGCGAGGTCGAGTGGATGGCGCGCTCCCTGAGCGCCCGCATCGTCGGCATCACCGGCACCGCCGGCAAGGGCTCGGTCACGCGCTGGTTGACCGATCTCCTGGTCGCGGGTGGCGTCGACGCGATCGCCGGCGGCAACCTCGACCCTGCCCTGGCCGCCGTCGCCAGGCCGGACGCCACCTGGGTGGTGGAACTCTCCTCGTTCCAACTCGAACGCTGCCCCACGCTGCGACCGGACGTCGCCGTGGTGCTCAACCTCGGCGTGGACCACCTCGACCGCCACGGCGACGTCGCGACCTACCACGCCGCGAAGCGCTCGCTGCTCGCCAACCTGACGCCCGAACAGGCGTTCGTGTTCGACGCGGGAGACGCCACGCTGCGGCGCTGGGCCGCCGCCACGCCGGCGCGGTTGCTGCCGTACGCCACCAGTGCGCAGGCCGTCGCGCTGCTCCGTGCCGAGCTCGGCATCGAGTGCGCCGCCAGCGTCCACGTCATCGATGACGTCCTGCGGCTCGGCGACACGCCGCTGCTCGGCGCTACGGAGCTCCGGGTGCAGGGCCGCCACCAACACGCCAACGCCCTGGCCGTCGCCTTGGCGGCCTTCGATCTCGGCGTGGAACGTGCGGCCATCGAGCGCGGACTGCGCGCCTTCCCCGGGTTGGCCGGCCGCTACGCCGAGATCGGGCGCCTCGCGGGCGTGCGCTTCCTCGACGACTCGATCGCGACGCGCGAACTCGCCGTCGCCGCGGCCCTCGAGACCACGCCGGCGCCCATCGTCTGGATCGCCGGCGGCGTCGACAAGGGCGCCGACGTCGAGTCCCTGGCCGGGCTGGTGACGGAGCGCGTGACGCTGATGCTCGGCATCGGTGTCAGCGGCGCCACGCTGTGCGAGCGCGTCGGCGCCTGGACACGCAGCGAACGCATCGACGCGAGCGACGGCCGTGAGGCGATGCGCCAGGCCGTGCGTCGGGCGTGGGAGGTCCTCAGCAGCGAGCACGGCGCCACCGGCAGCGTGCTCCTCGCGCCGCTCGCGGCGTCGTTCGACCAGTTCCGCGACTACCGCGACCGCGGCGACGCGTTCCGGGCCGCCATCGCCGCGCTCGTGGGCGACGTCTGCGCCGCCGACGCGCGACCGGGCGCCACGCCGACCGAGGGGGTGACGTGGACCCCCTGCTCCTGACGCTGCAGCTGTTGCTCGGCGCCCTCGGCGTGCTCGGGGTCGCCTCCGCGGAGCCGGGCGAGGCGTACACCCAGGCCCTGCGGTTCGGCGTCGCCATGCTGCTGACGCTCGCCGTGGGGCGCCTCCGCCCCATGGCGATCGTGCGGCTCGCACCCTTCGGCTACGTGCTCACGCTGGGGCTGCTCGTGGCCGTGCTGTTCGTCGGCATCTCGCCCGACGGCAGCGAGGCGCGGCGCTGGCTGCTGGTCGGACCGATCACCTTCCAGCCCTCGGAGCTGATGAAGGTGGTCGTGATCGCCTACCTCGCCGCGTTCTTCCACAACCACCTGGGCGACTGGCACGTGTGGCGACCGATGCTCGTCATCGGCGTCGCGGCCGGCGTCGTGGTCATGCAGCCGAACGTGAGCACGGCGCTGTTCATCTTCGCGCTCGCCTTCGCCATCATGCTGGCCGCCGGCACCAGCCTCGGGCGGCTGTTGTCGATCAGCCTCAGCGCCGCGATCGTCGCCGTCGTGGTCGGTGGTCCGTACCTGGCGCAGTACAGCTACCTGGCCGACCGGATCACCGGCTTCGCGGACCTGTGGGGCGACCAGGTCGACGTGCAGGGGACCAGCTTCCAAGCGTCGCGCGCCCGCGCTGCACTGACGCGCGCGGGCCTGCTCGGCATCGGTCCCGGCCGCCCGGTCAACGTGCCCGAGGCGAGCACCGACATGGTGGCGGTCGCCGTCGGCCAAGCGCTCGGGTTGGTCGGCATGCTCACGCTGGTGACGGCCTTCGTGTTGCTCGTGGCGCGCGGCCTCCGGATCGCTGCCGCGGCACGCGGCCCCGGAGCGCTGCTCGCCGCCGGCGCCAGCGCGTACGTCGGCGGCCAGGCCGCCCTCAACCTGCTCGTCGCCGCCGGTCTGCTGCCGGTGACGGGCGTCCCGCTCCCGTTCGTCAGCTACGGCTTCAACAGCCTGCTCTCGGTGGCGATCGCCACGGGCTTCATGCACTCGGCCTTCCGCGAGGCGCGCGCTCAGGGCGCCGACCTGTGACGTACTCGGGCGTCGGCGCACCGCGTCTGCTGCTCGCGACCGGCGGCAGCGGCGGGCACGTCTACCCGGCGGTGGCGTTGGCGCACGCGGCGCTCGCGCGCGGCGCCGAGGTGCTCGTCCTCGGCACGCAGCGGGGCATGGAAGCGCGCATGGTGCACGAGGCGGGGCTGCCGTTCGTCGGCGTCCCGGCCGGCAAGTTCGATCGTCAGCGTCCCGACCCACGGGCGCCGTTCCAGGCGTTGGCGGGCGTGGTGCGCGCCCGCACCGTGGTCCGCCGATGGCGCCCAGGCCTCGTCGTCGGGTTCGGCGGCTTCGCCTCGTTCCCGGGCGCCGCCGCGGCGCTCACGACCCGCACGCCGCTGGTGCTCCACGAGACCAACGCCGTGCCCGGCCTGGTGACGCGCGCGCTGGCGCGCCACGCGCGCCTGGTGGTGGTGTGCCAAGCGGAGACCGCCGCCCGGCTGCCGCGTGCCCGGACCCGCGTCGTCGCCTTCCCGGTCCGCGAGACACGCGCCCCCCGCGCCGAAGCGCGCCGAGCGCTCGGCGTACCGGACGACGCACTCCTCACGCTCGTCCTGGGCGGCTCGCAAGGGTCGCTGGCGCTCAACGAGTCGGTGCCGTCCGTGGCGGCCGAGCTCCAGGCCCGCGAGCCACGCCTCTGGGTCCTGCATGCCACCGGGCCTCGCTGGGTCGAGCCAGTGCGCGCTGCGCTCGGCGCACGCGAGCGGTACCTGATCGACGGCTTCGTGGATGCTAGCCTCGCGTGGTCCGCAGCCGACCTCGCGATCACGCGCGGCGGCTACGGCACCCTGGCGGAGTCCGCGTTCCACGGCGTGCCGCTGGTCGTCGTCCCGCTGCCTGCGGCGGCCGACGACCATCAGCGCCACAACGCGGAGGCGCTGGTGCGCTCAGGCGCTGGCGCGTGCGTCGCCCAAGGCGACGACGCCGCGCTGCTGGCCGCCTGGAAGGCCCTCCTCGACGACGATCGGCGCGCCGCCGCGCGAGCCGCCCAGGCGTCGCGCAGCCCCGCTGGGGGTACCGACACGCTCCTCGAGACGGTGTGGCCAATCCTCACCGGCTCCGGAAAGGCATCGGCATGAGCCATCTGCACTTCATGGGCATCGGCGGCGTCAGCATGCAAGGGCTGGCGCGTTGGTGGCACGCCGACGGTCACGTCGTGAGCGGCTGCGACCTCAGCGACGGCCCGGCCCAACAGGCCCTGCGCGCCCTCGGTATGCACGTCTGGCAGGGCCACGACCCGGACCACCTCGACGGCGTCGACACGCTGGTCACCACCATGGCCGTGCCGAGCGACCACCCCGAGGTGCAGCGCGCACACGAGGTAGGCATCCGCGTGGTGCCGCGCATCGGCCTCCTCGCCGAGCTGTTCGAGCGCCGCGTCGCGATCGGGATCACCGGCACCCACGGCAAGAGCACCACCACGGGTCTCACGGCCACGCTGGCCCTGGCGGCCGACGTCGACCCGAGCATCCAGATCGGCGCCAGCCTGGCCGGGCTCGAACACAACGTCCGCTACGGCAACGGTCGCCACCTCGTGGCGGAGGTGGACGAGTCCGATCCCGGCTTCGCCCTGCTGAGGCCCTCGATCGCCGTGATCACCAACCTCGAGGACGACCACGTCGCCGGCGAGTTCGACGAGCGGCGCAACTACCACGCCAGCATGCGCGACCTCGAGCACGCCACCGCGCAGTTCGCGCACTCGGCCGAGCACGTCCTCTACTGCCTCGACTGGCCCGGGCTCGAGACGCTCCTGGGCGACCACCCTGGCGCGGCCCGCTACGGCGTCCATCCCGACGCCGACTACCGCATCGTCGACATGGACCTGACGAGCGAGGGGAGCCGCTTCGCCCTGCGACTCCCCTCCGGACGCGTCGCCAGCGCGACGCTGACCATCCCCGGTCACCACAACGTCCTCAACGCGGCCGCCGCCCTGGCCGCGATCGATCTCGCCGGCCTCGACGCGGTCGCCGTCGCGCCCGCGCTGGAGACGTTCCGCGGCGTCGGTCGGCGCTGGCAACGCTGGGGCGACGTGAACGGGGCACTGGTCATCGACGACTACGCCCACCATCCGACCGAGGTGCGTGCCACCCTCACCGCAGCGCGCCGCAGCGGTCGGCGCGTCCGGGCGGTGCTGCAACCACACCGCTGGGTGCGCACGGCTCGGCTCTGGCCCGCCCTCGCCGACGCGGCCAGCCTCGCCGACGAGGTGCTCGTCCTCGACGTGTACGCGTCGGGCGAGAACGCCATCGACGGGGTGGGGGCCGCGCTGATCGTCGCCCGGCTGCGCGAGGCCGGGGTGAGCGCGAGCCACCACGACATGATCAGCGCCGTCGCGCACCTGCGCGCGACCATGCACAGCGACGACCTCGTCCTCACGCTCGGTGCCGGCGACGTTTGGAGGGTGGCCGAGGCGCTCGTGGGCGGCGGGCCGTTGGCCGGCGGCACCATATGAGCGGAGCGGTGATCGCACCCGAGCGCGTACGCCTCGGCGCGCTCACGACGCTCAAGGTCGGTGGCGAAGCGGAGCTCTGGACGGTCGGCGACGAGGCCTCGCTGCGCGAGGCCACCGCCGAGCCCTTCTTCGTGCTCGGCGCCGGCTCGAACCTCCTGGTGAGCGACGCCGGGGTCGCCGAGCGCGTCGTTCGGCTCGGCCCGCCCTTCGCGACCTTGGCGGCGTTCGACGGCGGTGCCGACGTGTGGCTCGGCGCGGCGACACCGCTCCCGGGCTTGGTGCGACGCGCGCAGCGCGCCGGCCTGTCCGGGCTCGAGGGTTTGCTCGGCGTGCCCGCCCAGCTCGGTGGGGCCGTCACGATGAACGCAGGAACGCGCTTCGGGAGCCTGTCGGACACCCTCGTCGAAGTCGAGATGATGATCGACGGCGACCTGGTGCGGCTGCCGGCCGACGCGCTCGGCCTGCGCTACCGCCACAGCGAGCTGCCTCACGGCGCCGTGCTCACACGCGCGCGCCTGCGTCTGACGCCGTCGACGCCAGAGCGCGTCGCGGCGGCCATGATCGCCGTCGACGACGCGCGCAAGGGGCAGCCCAAGGTCAAGTCCGCCGGCTGTGCGTTCAAGAACCCTGCGGGCGACAGCGCCGGGCGCCTGATCGACCGCGCCGGCTGCAAGGGCCTGCGCGTCGGCGACGCGATGATCGCCTTCGAGCACGGCAACTTCGTCATCAACCTCGGCGCGGCCACCAGCCGCGACGTCGACGACCTGCTCGCAGCGGTGCGCGACCGCGTGAGCGTGGCGCTCGAGCTCGAATGGCGCCGTTGGGGCGGACCCGACGGTGAGCCACCGCAGCCCGGCTGGCGCGGCCGGACGCCGCGCGGCGAGGGCTGAGCCGTGCGCGGGCTCTCCATCGGCGCCGCCGTGGTGCTCGTCTTGGTGGTCGGGGTCACGCGCTACTGGCCCATCACCACGCGCGTCGAGGTGATCGGGAACGTCCACCACACGCGCGAGCGGGTGCTGCGCCTCGCCGACGTCGCGCCCGGCGACCCCTTCCTGTGGGTCACCCGTTTCGGACTGCGCGACCTGGAGCGCGACCCCTGTGTGCTGCACGCCCGCGTCACACGGCACTGGCCCGACCTGATCGTGATCGCGCTGGTCGAACGCGTCCCCGTGCTCAGCGACGGCACGCGCAGTTGGGCCATCGACGGCACGTTGCTCCCCGGCGTCGACGCCGACACGCGCTCCGCGCTGCCGCGTCTCGAGGGCTGGGGCACGCCCCGGCTCGACGAGGCACTCGACCTGCTGGCGATGCTGACGGACTACGGTGTCGAGGTGATAACGTACACGCCGGAAGGGTTCGAGCTCGAGCTCGCCAACGCCGTCCTCGTCACGCCGAGCGTGGAGGCCCTTCGTATGCAATGGTCGGCTTTCGAGAGTCAACGAGGGGGGCGCGTGGCCGTCTATCCCTGGGGAGTGAGCAGCGCACCATGAGTGACGAACGCATCATCGTCGGCCTCGACATCGGGACCACCAAGATCTGCACCGTGATCGGTGAGGTCGCGCGGGACGGCGTCCTCGACATCATCGGTGAGGGCACGGTCCCCTCCGACGGTCTGCGCAAGGGGGTGGTCGTCAACCTCGAGCGCACCATCGCCTCGGTGCGCCAGTCGATCCAGGCCGCGCAGCGCGTCGCCGGCGTCGAGGTCCACTCCGCCTGGGTGGGCGTGGCCGGGAGCCACCTCAAGGCCCTGACGAGCCACGGCATGGCGGCCATCCGCCGCGGTCAGCAGATCACGAAGGCCGACGTCGAGCGCTGCATCGAGAACGCGCAGGCGGTGCCGCTCGAAGCGAACATGGACATCCTCCACGTGATCCCTCAAGATTACGTGGTCGACGGAAACGACGGCATCAAGGACCCGGTCGGCATGTCGGGCGTGCGGCTCGAGGTCGACGTCCACATCGTGGCCGGCGCGCAGGGTCCGCTGTCGAACCTGCGGCGCTGCGCGGGAGACGCCGGCGCGACCGTCGACGGCCTCGTCGTGCAGGCGCTCGCGTCGGGTCTGTCGGTGCTCGGCGACGCCGAGCAGGAGCTCACGACGCTCCTGATCGACATCGGCGGCGGCACCACCGACGTCGGTGTGTTCCGGCGCGGCACGCTGGCCCACTCGGCGGTCATCCCCTTGGGCGGCGACCACATCACCCAGGACATCTCGCAGCTGCTCCGCATCCCGCCGGACGAGGCCGAACGCGTGAAGAAGCGCTACGGCGTGGCGCTGCCGGAGCTGGCCGACCGCGACGTCGTGCTCGAGGTCGCGAACCCGTCGTACACGGCCTCGATCTCGACCTTCGAGCTGGCCCAGGTGATCAAGCCGCGCGTCGTCGAGATCCTCGACCTGGTGCGCCGCGACATCGAGCAGCGCATGGGCGCGCTCGAGCTCCTGGCCGGAAACGTGGTCATCACCGGCGGCGCCTCGCTCATGCAGGGCCTCGAGCAGGTCGCCACCGAACGCTTCCGTCTGCCGGTTCGCGTCGGTAAGCCCGAGGGGGTGTCGGGCCTGGTCGGCGTGGTCGCCAGCCCCGCCCACGCCACCGCGGTGGGCCTGGTCCGCTACGGCATGCTCCACGGTCCGGTGCTGACCGCCTCCGACCACCGCGGACGCCACGAACGCGGCGACGGCGCCATGCACGGCGGCGTCCTCGGCAAGTTCCGCAATCTACTGAAGGACTTCTTTTAAGATGCGATGCAGAGCCCAAGCGCGCGGGCCCGAGGGAGTGATGCGATGAGCAACAGCGACAACGCGGTCATCAGGGTGATCGGACTCGGCGGAGGCGGCAACAACGCCGTGAACCGCATGATCGAGACGGGCCTGCGCGGGGTGCAGTTCGTTGCAGCGAACACCGACGCCCAGGTGCTGGCGACGAGCCTGGCCGACACCCGGATCCAGATCGGCGACCACCTCACCAAGGGGCTCGGCGCGGGTGCCAACCCCGAGGTCGGTGAGCAGGCCGCCATCGAGGACCGCGATCGCATCGCTGAGGTGCTCAGAGGTTCGGACCTCGTGTTCATCACCGCGGGCATGGGCGGCGGCACGGGTACCGGCTCCGCGCCGATCGTCGCGGAGGTCGCGCGCGAACAGGGCGCGCTCACCGTCGCCGTCGTGACCAGCCCGTTCCAGTTCGAGGGGCCCAAGCGCATGCGTCAGGCCGAAGAGGGTCTGCGCCGCCTCGAAGACAAGGTCGACGCCCTGATCGTGGTCGAGAACCAGCGGCTGCTGGCCGCGCTGGACCGCAAGGTCCGTCTGGCCGACGCCTTCCGGGTCGCCGACCGCGTGCTCTACCACGGCGTGCGCGGCATCAGCGACGTCATCAACGTGCCCGGCCTCATCAACGTCGACTTCGCCGACGTCAAGACGCTCCTCTCCGGAGCCGGCACGGTCCTGATGGGCATCGGTGCCGGGCGCGGCGAGAAGCTCGCGGAAGAAGCCGCCAACAGCGCCACCCAGTCGCCCCTCCTGGCACGCGGCGTCGAGGGTGCGCAGCAGCTGCTGATCAACATCACCGGCAGCGAGGAGCTCACGCTCTTCGACGCGCACGAGATCGTCGAGAAGATCAGCGAGGCCACCGAGGTCGAGGACGTCAACGTCCTGTTCGGCGTCACGTACGACGAGGACGCGGCCGACGAGGTGCGCGTGACCGTCATCGCGGCAGGCTTCGATCAGCCCCAGGCGACGCGCGTCCTGCGCCCCACCCAGCTGCGCGCGGTGGCCGGCTCGCGCACGTACGACCCCGCCAACTACGACATCCCCGCCTTCTTGCGCTACAACCCCGACGCAGACAACTGAACGTCGCGTGCGGGAGCTGATCTTCGAAGGGCGCATCCTCCGGCTCGAGCTCGAGGACGGGCGTTGGGAGATCGTCCGCCACGCGGACGCGGTGGCCGTCTTGGCTCGAGACGAGGACGGCCGTGTCCTCGGCGTGTGGCAGCAGCGGCCGGCGATCGGTACCCGGACGTGGGAGCTCCCCGCTGGGCTGATCGACGACGGCGAGACGCCGGCCCAGGCGGCGGCGCGCGAACTGGCCGAGGAGACCCGCCTGGCGGGGACGCTGACGCCGCTCACGCGCTTCTACGCCTCCCCCGGCTTCTGCGACGAGCTGATCCACCTGTTCGTGGCCGACGACCTCCGTCCCGAGCACGGCGCCAGCCCCGACGAGGGCGAGGTCGTGGAGATCGAGTGGCGCGACCCAACGAGCGCTTGGCGTGACATCGCTTCGGGCACCCTCGCGACATCGGGGGTGACCGTCCTCGGCCTGCACCACGCGTTGGCAGGCGGGGCACGCGGGCTCGCCGAGGCCGTCGACGCGCAGCAGCCGTGAGCGCAGCAGCCGTGAGGGCGGCCCCTCTGCGCCGCAGCGTCGCAGCGATCACGTCGACGGCCCCGGTCGTCGCGCTCGGCACGTTCGACGGCGTCCACGAGGGGCATCGCGCGCTCATCGCCCGTGCCGTCGCCGTGGCGACCGCGACGGGCCGCCCCTGGTTGCCGGTCGCGTTCTTCCCACCGCCCAAGACGCTCTTCGGTGGGCACCCCTTCCTGTCCAGCGAGTCCGAGAAGCACGTCCTCCTGGTCGAGGCGGGCCTGGCGTCCGGAGCGGCGCCGAGCGAGGTCGTGATCGTGCCGTTCGACGCCGACTTCGCCAGCACGCCCGCCGCGGCGTTCGTCGACGCCCTCGCCGCACGCGCGCCGACGGCGCTCGTGGTGGGTGAGGACTTCCGCTTCGGACGCGGGCGCGCCGGCGGCGTGCACGACCTCGAGGCGGCCGGCCGCCTCGACGTGCTGCCGCTCGTCGCGATCGGCGACGAGGTCGTGAAGTCGTCCGCCATCCGGGACGCGTTGGACGCGGGTGACGTCGAACGTGCCGGCGAGCTGCTCGGCGCCCCCTACCGCGTGAGCGGCACGGTCGTCGCGGGCGACCGTCGTGGTCGGACGATCGGGGTTCCGACGGCCAACCTCGCCGTCGATCCGCGCAAGGCGCTGCCCGTGGGCGTCTTCGCGGTGCAGGTCGACCTCCCGGACGGCAGCCGGCGCGGCGGGATGGCGAACCTCGGCCCGCGGCCCAGCTTCGCCGGCCCGGCAGCGAGCCTCGAGGCCCACGTCTTCGACTGGGACGGCGACCTCTACGGCGCCGACATCACCGTGCACGTCGTCGCCCGCCTGCGCGGTCAGGTGCGCTTCGCCGACCTCCCGGCGCTGCGAGCGCAGCTCGCGGCGGATGCGGTCGCGGCGCGGGCACGTCTCGCCCTCGCTCCCGCCTGAGCGTGGAGGAGCCGGCTCCGCGGCGCGCTGGCGGTACACTCGACCATGCTGATCTTCGGTCGTCACGCGGTCGTCGAGGCGCTCGCCACCGGCACCGCCCAGCGCGTGTTCGTGGCGCGCGGCGTCCGCGAGGCCACGGTGCGCGACCTCGAGCGCGCGGCTCGCGCCGCCGACGTGCCGCTCGAGATGGTGCCGCGCATCGAGCTCGACCGGAGCCTGAAGACCACCGCACACCAAGGCATCGCCGCCGAGCTCGCCGACCTGGCGTTCGCCGATCCAGACGCGCCCTTCGAGCTGGCCGACGCGCGCGGTGAACGGCTCTTGCTGGTCGCGCTCGATCAGATCACCGATCCGCGCAACTACGGCGCCATCGTGCGCTGCGCCGAGGCGCTGGGCGCCCACGGCGTGGTCACCGAGGCTCGCAACAGCCCACCGCTCTCCGCCACGGTGGCCAAGGCGGCGGCCGGCGCCGCCGCCCACCTGCCACTCGTGCAAGTGACCAACCTGCCGCGCTACCTGGCCGGGCTCAAGGAGCGCGGCGTGTGGGTCTACGGCTCGGCGGGCGACGGCGCGATGACGGCGACGGACGTCGACTGGGACCGCGACGTGGCACTCGTCATCGGGGCCGAGGGGCGCGGCATGCGCCGGCTCGTGCGCGAGACCTGCGACGAGGTCGTGCGCATCCCGCTGCGCGGCCGGATCGCCTCGCTGAACGCCGCCGCGGCGGCCGCCGTGCTCCTGCACGACATCGGCCTGGGACGCGACGGTGCGCGCGGCCCGGCGACACGCCCAGAGCGCACCTAGGAGAACCGTATGGCTGCACGCCTTCGACCCCGCCATCTCGCACGCCTCGTCGCCATCGGCTCCCCCTGCCTCGCTCCCGATGGAGAGCGCGCCGTCTACGTGCGCTCCGAGGTCGTGACGGGCGAGGGCGACCGGCCCCCCGGGTACCGGCGGCGGCTGCAGCTGGTCGACATCGCGACGGGCGCCGAACGCGCGCTCACCACGGGCGACTCGGCGCGAGCGCCGGCCTGGTCTCCGTGCGGTCGCTTCGTCGGCTTCCTCGCGCCGCCGCGCGGAACGTCGCCCGGCACCAAGGCGGCGGACCAGCTGCACGTGATCGCTGTCGACGGCGGTGAGTCGTGGGCACGCACGAGCTTCGCCGCGGGCGTGCTGGCGTTCGCGTGGGACACCCGCGGTGAGCGCCTGCTCGTCACGACCCGCGAGGACTGGAGCGACGCGGCCAGTGAACGGGGCGTCGGCCGCTGGGTGGACGACCGCACGCACCGCTTCGACGGCGTCGGCTGGCTGCCGACCGGACCCGTGGCGCTGTGGCGCGTCGCGCGCGACGAGAACGGTGCCAGCGAACGACGCTTCTGGTTCGACCAGGCGCCGGACGACTGGCGACTCTCGCCCGACGGCAAGCACCTCGTGTACACGGCCCCCGCCGACCGTGACGAGGCCGACCAGGGCATGACGCGCCTGTGGACACGACGCGCCGGCGGCGGTCGTCCGCGCGACCTGCTCGGTCGCGCCGGCATGCTCGGCAACGTGAGCGTCTCCCCCGACGGCGCTGCGGTGGCGTTCCAGGCGCCGGCCGATCTCGTCACGATGGGCGCCCCAGCGACCACGTTCGTGGTGCCGCGCCGCGGCGGCGCCGCTCGTCCGCTCTCGAACGACGTCGACACCGCGCCCAGCGTGGCTGGCGACACGCGCGTCGGCAGCGGCCCGGTGCGGCCCGTCTGGCTCAGCGATCGCGCGCTGCTCGTCGCCGTGAACCGCGAAGGGCGCTCACACCTCGCCCGGCTGGACGTCGACGGCGCGCTCGAGGTGCTCGAGGACGGCGAGCGCGCCGTCGTCGCCTTCGCCGCCGCCGCCGGCCGCACGCTCGCCCTGGTGGAGACGCCTACGCGTCCCGGCGTCTTGGCGGTCCGCGACGCGGACGGCGCTGAGCGCGTCCTGGTCGATCCCAACGCGGCCTTCCTGGCGAAGCGCCACGTCGCCGCGCACGAGCGCCGCTCGTTCGTCACCGAGGACGGCCAGGCGCTCACCTACTGGTGCGTGCACCCCGCCAAGCCGCGCCGTGACGGCGCGCTGGTGGTGCAGGTGCACGGGGGGCCGTACACCAACTACGGCGAGGGGTTCATGTTCGAGTTCCAGGTGCTCGCTGCGGCGGGGTACACCGTCGTCTACGGCAACCCACGCGGCGGCTCGAGCTTCGGTGCTGCGTTCGCCGGAGCGATCAAGGGCGCCTACGGCACGGTCGATGCCGACGACGTGCTGGCGATCGTCGACCACGCGAGTGCCGCGCACGACCGTCCGGACGCGCCCGTCCACCTGACGGGCGGCAGCTACGGCGGCTTCATGACGAACTGGCTGACGGCCCGCGTCCAGCGCTTCCGCAGCGCCGTGACGCAGCGCAGCATCTGCAACTGGCTGTCGTTCTTCGGCACCAGCGACATCGGTCCCTGGTTCACCGCCCAGGAACAGGGCGGCAACCCCTGGGACGACACGGAGCGACTGTGGGACCGCAGCCCCCTGAAGCACGTCGCGAACGTGCGCACACCGACGCTGGTGATCCACAGCGAGCTCGACCATCGCTGCCCCATCGAGCAGGGCGAGCAGTGGTTCTCGGCCCTGAAGGTGCTCGGCCAGGCCGAGACGCGCTTCCTGCGCTTCCCCGACGAGGGGCACGACCTGTCGCGCTCCGGGCGGCCGGACCGCCGTATCGAACGACTCGAGGCGATCGTCGGTTGGTTCGAGACGCACGCCTGAGGCCGCCGCGTGCTACGATGCTGCGTTGGTTCGCTGCACCGACATCGACCCATACGGGCCTCGGCCCTCGGATCCGGTGCGGCACCGAACTCTCTTCGCAGCCACGGCGACCCCATGCGGTCGGTCGTGGCCCAAGGAAGGCACCACCATGGCACTCGCCAAGGACACCAAGCAAGCGGTCATCCAGCGCTTCGGCCAAGACCCTCAGGACACCGGCTCGACGCACGTGCAGGTCGCGCTCCTGACGACGCGCATCAACGAGCTCTCCGAGAACCTTCGCGCCCACAAGAAGGACCACCACGGCCGCCGCGGTCTGCTGACGATGGTCGGCAAGCGCAAGCGGCTCCTCTCCTACCTCGAGAAGACCGATTTCGACGCCTACAAGGCCTTGATCGCCGAGCTCGGGCTGCGGCGCTGATCGGCCGCGGACGGGTGTCGGACGCCATCGCTACGACATGCGGTGCGGCGCCGGCGCGAACGACCAGCAACGATACGGGCCGTCACGGCCCAGGCGGGCGAGGGCCGACATGGCCATCGCCCGCCCGTATGGACACCCCAGGAACGACGCGGGAGCGGCAGCCAACGGGCGCCGAGCCCGCCTGTCGCGCGGCGATGGGCGCCAGCGCGACGCAGGAGGAGACAGCGTGAACATTCCGAACGGACATCGCTACACGACCATGCTCGGCGGGCGGGAACTGGTCCTCGAGACCGGCAAGTACGCCAAGCAGGTCCACGGCAGCGTCACCGTGCGCTACGGCGACACGATGGTGCTGGTCACCGCGCACATGGACGACCGCGAGTCGCCGATGAGCTTCTTGCCGCTCACCGTGGAGTACGAGGAGAAGCACTACGCGGTCGGTAAGATCCCGGGCTCGTTCCTGCGTCGCGAGGGGCGCCCCGGCAACCAGGCGACGCTGAACGCGCGCCTCATCGATCGTCAGATCCGTCCGCTGTTCCCGAAGGACCTGCGGCGCGAGCTGCAGGTGATCGTCACGGTGCTCTCGAGCGACCAGCGCAACGACCCCGCGATGCTCGCCGCGATCGGCGCCTCCGCGGCCCTGTCGATCTCGGATGCGCCCTGGGACGGCCCCACCGCCTGCGCGTCGGTCGGCTACGTGGGTGGGGAGTACGTCCTCAACCCGACCCTCGACCAGCTCGACGACGGCGCCAGCGCGCTGGAGCTGACCGTCGCGGCCACCAAGGACGCCGTGCTGATGGTCGAGGCCGCAGCGACCGAGCTGAACGAGGACCAGATGGTCGGCGCCATCGAGTTCGCGCAACGCGAGCTCGCCCCCGTCATCGACCTCATCGAGCGCATGCGCGATGAGATCGGCCTCGAGAAGCGTAGCTTCACGCCGGCCGCCGGCGTCAGCGCCGACGACGTGGCGGACATGCGCGCCGCCGCCAACGCCGCGGGGCTGCGCGAGACGCTGCGGATCGGCGGCAAGCACGAGCGTGGCGACGCGCTCAAGGCGCTGCGCGACCGCTTGATCGCCGAGCGCGTACCGGACGCCGACGCCGAGGGCGCCAGTGAGCGGATCGACGGCCTCAAGGACGCCTTCCGCAAGGCGATGCAGGCCGAGATGCGCCGCATGGTGGTCGAGGACCACGTCCGCGTCGACGGCCGCGACCCCACCACCATCCGTCCCATCTGGATCGAGACCGGCGTGCTGCCGATGGCGCACGGCTCGGCCGTGTTCACGCGCGGCGAGACGCAGGTGCTCGGCGTCGCCACGCTCGGCACGGGCCGCGACAACCGCCTGATCGACGACCTCGGCCTCGAGAAGTCCGAGGAGTTCATGCTCCACTACAACTTCCCACCCTTCTCGACCGGCGAGGTGAAGCGCCTGCGCGGCGTCTCGCGGCGCGAGCTCGGGCACGGCAACCTGGCACGCCGCGCGCTGCTGCCGATGATGCCGTCGCAAGACGACTTCCCGTACGTGATCCGCGTGGTCGGCGAGACGCTGGAGTCGAACGGTTCGTCGTCGATGGCGACGGTGTGCGCCGGCTCGCTGGCGCTCATGGACGCCGGCGTGCCGATGCCCAGGCCCGTCGCGGGCATCGCCATGGGCCTGGTGATGGAGGGCGAGCGCTACGCGGTGCTCTCCGACATCCTGGGCGACGAGGACGCGCTCGGCGACATGGACTTCAAGGTGACCGGCACGCGCGAGGGCGTCACCGCGCTGCAGATGGACATCAAGATCAAGGGCATCACAGCGCAGATCATGCGTGAGGCGCTCGAGCAGGCCAAGCAGGGCCGCATGCACATCCTCGCCGCGATGGGCGAGGTCCTCCCCGCCGCGCGCACGGAGCTGAGCGCGCGCGCCCCGCGCATCGTCACGGTGAAGATCCCGAGCAGCAAGATCGGCACGGTCATCGGACCCGGCGGCAAGCAGATCCGCGAGCTCGAGGCCCTCGGCGTCAAGATCGAAGTGCAAGAGGACGGCACCATCCGGCTCTACTCCGACGACGCGGCCGCTGCCGAAGAGGTCAAGACCCGCATCGAGCAGCTCACGGCGAGCGCCGAGATCGGCAAGGAGTACGACGGCAGGGTCGCCAAGGTGGTCGACTTCGGCGCCTTCATCACGCTCTTCCCCGGTACCGATGGCCTGCTGCACATCTCGCAGCTCTCGAAGGAGCGCGTCGACAAGGTCGAGGACGTGCTCAAGGAGGGCGACCAGGTGCGCGTCAAGGTGAACACCATCGACGACCGCGGCAAGATCGACCTGGTCCGTCCCGAACTCGAGGGCCTGATCCCGCCGCGTCGCCCCGCCAGCGGCCCACCGCGCGGCGATCGCGGTCCGCGTGACCGTGGGCCCCGCGACCGCGGCCCCCGCGGCGATCGCTGAGTGAAACCAGCCGTGGACGGTGCGCACGCCGCGCTCCGTCCACGCCTCCACCTGCGCCCCGGCACCACCGTGCCGCGCGCGCTCGGACCGGCGTAACCACGTCGCGTCACCCGTATCGC
>PWQI01000443.1 GCA_003556805.1 Trueperaceae bacterium
TCGCCGCCGCCGGTGGCACGCAGGGGTACCTCGTGACCAAGTCCGCGGCCGAGGAGTTCGGCATCACCTCGCTCGAGGACTTCAAGCGCCCCGAGGTGAAGGAAGCCTTCGACCGCACCGGTGATGGCAAGGCCGACCTCGTCGCCTGCCCGCCGGGCTGGGGCTGCGAGACGGTCATCGAGCACCACCTCGACGTCTACGACCTGCGCGACCACGTCAACGACATCAAGGCTGCGTACAACGCCGCCTTCGCCGACGCCCTGGCTGCGTACAACGCCGGCGAGCCGGTGCTGTACTACACCTGGACCCCGAACTTCACCGTCTTCCAGATGGTGCCCGGTGAGGACTCGGTCTGGATCAACGTGCCCGAGATCATCCCGAACGCCGACCAGGAAGGCTTCGAAGACGGCATGGTCGTCTCCGGGCTCGAGGGTGCCGTGTCGGATCCCGTGATGCTCGGCTTCGTGGCCGACGACATCCGCGCCGTGGCGAACAACGACTTCCTCGAGGCCAACCCGGCCGCCGCGACGATCCTCGAAATGGTCGAGATCTCCGTCGTCGACATCTCCGAGATGACGCTCCGCATCGACGAGGGCGAGAGCAGCGACGCAGACGTCACTGCGATGGCCGCCGAGTGGATCGAAGCGAACCGTGACATGGTCGACGAGTGGCTCGACGCTGCACGCAGCGCCGCCAACTGATCGACTGATCACACCGGCCGGCACAGCCTGCCGGACAGAACGACGACGAGCCCGACCCACGCCGTGTGCGGGGTCGGGCTCGCTACGTTCTCATCTTGATGCGTTAGACTATTGACCACAAAGCAGTTCGACGGCGGCTTGCCCCGGTCAGGGGCAAGCCGCTTCTCGACAACGCAACGAAGGAGTGATCACCGTGGTCCGCAGCAACGTGCGTCTCACGCAAGAAGGGTTCGATCGCCTGAAGGCGACCTTGCAGCAGGAGTACCGCCGGCTCGAGGAGTCGACGAAGATCCTGCAGGACCTCACCGGCACCAGCGACGACTACGACGACTCGGGCCTCGAGGACGCCAAGCGCGAGAAGGCGCGCATCGAGAACCGCATCGACGACCTCGAGACGCAGCTCGATCGTGCGGTGATCATCTCCGAGAACGATCCGAACCGCGTCGACCTCGGGAACGTCGTGGCGCTCACCGATGTCGACTCCAACCGCGAGATGCGGGTGCAGGTCGTCTCGCCGGTCGAGGCCGGCGTACTCGAAGGCGACGTGCCGAAGGTGTCCGACGAGTCGCCACTCGGCCGCGCCCTGATCGGCCGCGGCCTCGGAGACGAGGTCACGGTCACCATGGGCGACAAGAAGCGGCGTTACAAGATCGACGCGATCGTCTAGCGCACCGGTCGCCCGGTCACGACGGCGCGTCCTGCTGGCCACGCGCAAGCGCAGCCAGCACGGTGCGCGCCGCCACGCTGCCGACGGGGCGCCCCTCGCGGTCCACGGCGAACACCGGACCTTCGGCTGCTGCGACGTCGGCGACGACGTCTTGCAAGAGCGCCTCGGACGAGACGAGCACTGCGCCGTCGGCCTGGCTGGCGGCGGCGTCCGCATCGTCGCGACCGAGCGGCGTCATGACGTGGCGCACCTTCATCACACGCGAGCGATCGACGTCCTCCACGAACGCCTTGACGTAGTCGTCGGCGGGGCGCGTGACGATCTCGGTCGGCGTGCCCACCTGGACCACGACGCCGTCTTTGAGCACCGCGATGCGGTCCCCTAGGCGCAGGGCCTCGTCGAGGTCGTGGGTGATGAACACGATCGTCTTGCCGAGCTCCTGCTGCAGTCGCAGCAGTTCACCCTGCATCTCGCGGCGGATCAACGGGTCGAGCGCACTGAACGCCTCGTCCATCAGCAGCACGTCTGGATCGGTGCACAGCGCGCGCGCCAGCCCGACGCGCTGCTGCATCCCGCCCGAGAGCTCGCGCGGCAGCGAGCGTTCGTAGCCCTGGAGGCCCACGCGTTCGACCCAGGCACCCGCGCGGCGGTCGCGCTCGGCTCGCGCGACGCCCTGCACGCGCAGCCCGAAGCCGACGTTGTCGAGCACGCTGCGGTGCGGTAGGAGCGCGAAGCGCTGGAAGACCATGCCCATGCGGCTGCGCCGCATCTCACGCAACTCCCGCGGGCGCAGCGCGAGCACGTCGGTGCCGTCGAGCGTCAGCGTGCCCGACGTCGGCTCGATGAGCCGGTTGAAGCAGCGCACCAGCGTCGACTTCCCACTCCCTGAAAGACCCATGACGACGAACGTCTCGCCTGGCTCGACGGTCACGTCGACGTCGAGCAGGCCCACCGTGTGCCCCGTCTGCTCCAGGATCTCGTCCTTGCCGACGCCTCGTTCGAGGAGCGGAAGCACCGAGCGAGGATCTGGGCCGAAGACCTTCGAGAGCCCCTCGGCGACGATGTGCGCCATCTCAGCGCTCCCCTGCGGTGTGGTCCCAGCGGCGGCTGTAGCCCGCCGTGATCCGGTCCATGACGATCGCCAGGAACACGATCGCCAACCCCGCCTCGAGGCCCAGGCCGACGTCGCCGCGCTGCAGTCCGCGCAGGACCTCCTGCCCCAGCCCGCGGGCGCCGATCATCGACGCCACCACCACCATGGCGAGGGCCATCATGATCGTCTGGTTGATGCCCGCCATGATGGTCGGTACCGCCAGCGGAAGTCGCACGAGGAACAGCGTCTGACGCTCGGACGCGCCGAACGCGGCGCCGGCCTCGACCACTTCCGGGTCCACCAGGCGCAGGCCCAGGTCGGTCAGGCGGATGACGGGCGGGACGGCGTAGACGAACGTCGCGATGATCGCAGCCACGTTCCCGAGCCCGAAGAACATCACCACCGGCACCAGGTAGACGAAGCTCGGCAACGTCTGCATCGCATCGAGCACCGGTTGCAGCCACATCTTGAGACGATCGCTGCGAGCCATGGCCACGCCGATCGGGATACCGATGATGATCGTGAACACGGTCGCGACCAGCATGATCGCGAGCGTGGTCATCATCTGCGGCCACAACCCGAAGGTGCCGACGAGCACCATGAGGCCCGCCAGCACGACGCCCGAGACGATCCTCCGGCCCGTGGCGTGCCACACCAGCACCGCCACGAGGAGCACGACCAACCACCACGGCAGCGCCACGAGGAAGCGCTCCACGCGGATGAGGAGCTGCAGCAGCGCCCCGGTGATCGCCGCGAACACGTCGCCGAAGTTGACGACGAGCGCGCTCACGGCGTCGTTGGTCCAGCTGCGCAGCGGGATGCGCCACGCGCGCGGGAACTCCTGCGTCAGGAACGCCAGCATGGTTCGGGCCTAGTCCAGCGCGGCGAGCACGCGCTCTGCGACCGCGTCGTCGACCCAATGCGCCCAGTCGTCCGGGCGCTCGGCGAGGAACGCGCGGGCCGCGCCAAGCGGGTCGTCGCCCGTGTCCTGCATGTGCGCGAGCAGTTCGCTGATGATGTCGGTCGGCACGCGAACGGCGCCCAGGAAGCCGAGAATCGCCTCGCCGGCCGTGGCGTGGAACGCCTCGCCAACGACGATCGCGGCTGCTGCGTCAGGGTACGCGCAGGCGACCTCGGCCTGCTCTGGCGTGTCCAGGTGCGCCATGATGTGCTGCCAGCAGGCGTCGGTGTAGGGCGGCTCCTCCAGGCGGACCATGTCGAGCTGACCCATGATCCACGTCGGCTCCCAGTAGTAGCCCAACCACGGTTCACCGCGCATGTACGCGGTCACCATCGACGTATCGAGCGCGACGGCGGTGCCCGGCTCGAATGTCACGAAGGCCTCGTCGAGGCCGTACACGTGGAACTTGACCGTGTTGATCAGCTCGCACTGCCAGCCCAGGATGCAGTTGTGGAACCGTCCGCGGTCCGGCTGCTCGGGGTCGCGGAAGAGATGGGCATGCTGCGGAAGATCGAAGACGCTGCGCAGGCCGGGCGCCAGCGCCTCGATGCCGCGCTCGGTGTCGCCCTCGATCACGTAGCGCGGTACGTAGAAGGCCTGGATGGCGTCGTCGAAGACCTCGGCGATCTCCACGACCGAGCCGTCGGCGAGCGCTCCCGGCCAGAAGTCCGGGATGTTCACCTTCGAGACCTCCATCAACACGTCGATGTCGCCGCGGATCGCGCCTTGGTACATCGGGATGGTCGATCCCGGGAACGCGTCGGTCGTGCAGCCGAAGCCCTCTTCGAGCACGGTTCGCGCGATCCCGTTCAGGAGCATCGCGCTGTCCCA
>PWQI01000049.1 GCA_003556805.1 Trueperaceae bacterium
CGCGCGGCCCGCGTGTCGGCCCTGCGCGAGCGCTTCGAGCGCGGCGTGTGCGCCATCGACGGCGTGACGGTGCACGGCTCGGGTGCACCCCGCGGTCCGAAGCACGTGCACGTGCACGTCGAGGGGATCGATGGTGAGACGCTGCTGATCAACCTCGACCGTGAAGGCGTGCTGGCGAGCGCGGGCTCGGCCTGCGCAGCCGGCAGCCTCGAGCCGAGCCACGTGCTGCTTGCGATGGGCCGCTCGGTCGCGGTGGCACGCGCCAGCGTGCGCTTCAGCCTGGGCGACCACCTCGACGAGGCCGTCATCGACGAGGCCGTGCTGCGGGTGCGTCGCGCCGTGCTCAGGACGCGCGGTGTCGAGGTCGCGACCTGACGGTCGTCAGGCCGTGCGGCGTCGCTCGGCCCGCGCCAGCGCCTCGAACGGATCGTCGAGGTCTGCGGCGTCGACGACGATGCGCGTCACGTCGCCGCCCGGCACCTCGTACATGAGGTCGCCCATGGTGCGCTCCATGACCGAGCGAAGCCCGCGGGCGCCGGTCTTGCGCCCCTTGGCGCGCCGGGCGATCTCACGAAGCGCCGCGTCGGTGATCTCCAGGTCGACGCCGTCGAGCGCGAACGCCTCCCGGTAGTGCCGCACGAGCGCGTGTCGCGGCTTGGTGAGCACGTCGACGAGGGCATCCTCGCTCAGCTCGTGGAGACGCACCGTGACCGGCAGACGGCCGATGAGTTCGGGAATCAGGCCGTAGGTCATGAGGTCCTCGGGCAGGATGTCGGCCTCTGCCACCTTCATGTCGCCATCGTCCGCCTCGACCTGGAAGCCAACACGGCTCACGGCGACGCGCCGCCGCACGATCTCCTCCAGGCCCTCGAAGGCGCCGCCACAGACGAACAGGATCTGGCTCGTGTCGATGGGGATCAGCTCTTGATGCGGGTGCTTGCGACCGCCTTGGGGTGGGACGTGGCACACCGTGCCCTCGATCATCTTCAGCAGCGCCTGCTGGACACCTTCGCCGGACACGTCGCGGGTGATCGACGGTCCCTCCGACTTGCGCGCGATCTTGTCGATCTCGTCGAGGTAGATGATGCCGCGTTCCGCGGTTCCGACGTCGTAGTCCGCGACCTGCAAGAGTCGCAAGACGATGTTCTCGACGTCGTCCCCGACGTAGCCTGCCTCGGTCAGGGTGGTGGCGTCGGCGATGGCGAACGGCACCTGCAAGGCCTTCGCGAGCGTCTGCGCGAGCAGCGTCTTGCCCGTGCCGGAAGGGCCGACGAGCAGGATGTTGGCCTTCTGGAGCTCGGAGTCGGGATGCTGCAAGCGCTTCACGTGCTGGTACACCGCAACGGCCAGGGTGCGCTTGGCAGCGTCCTGCTCGATCACGTGCTGGTCGAGCTGCTTCCGGATCTCGCGCGGCGTCGGGACCCGCAACGTCCGACTCGGCCGAGTCGCCGCAGCCAACGTGTCGCGGCCGCGCTCCAGGCAGGCCGCGCAGATGGCGGCCTCGCCGTCCGTGCTGGTGACGAGCCGCTTCACCTCGGATGCCGGGCGGCCACAGAAGCTGCAACGCGAGGCCACGGTCACTCCTCGGGTTCGGTGTCGGCGCCGAAACGCCCGATGGCCTTGGGTTCGACGACGGTGTCGATCAGTCCGTACGCCAGCGCGTCGGAAGGGCTCATGAAGTTGTCGCGTTCCATGTCACGGCGCAGCTTCTCACGCCCATGGCCGGTGTGGCGCTCATAGATCACCTCGAGCACGTCGCGCAACGCCAGGACCTCACGCGCCTGCACCTCCAGGTCGGGCGTGTTCCCGCGGAAGCCTGCCGAGCCCTGGTGGATCATGATGCGCGAGTTCGGCAGTGCGACGCGGTGCCCCCGCTCGCCGGCCATCAGGATCACCGACCCCATGCTCATCGCGATGCCGACGCAGTTGGTGTGCACCGGGGCCGAGATGTACTGCATGGTGTCGTAGATCGCGAGGCCGGCGTAGACCTCGCCACCGGGGCAGTTGACGAACATGTTGATCGGCTGCTCGCTCGACTGTGACTCCAGCAGCAGGAGCTGGGCCACGATCACGTTGGCGACCTCGCTATCGATCGGCGTGCCGAGGAAGATGATGCGTTACTTGAGCAACCGACTGTAGACGTCGTACATCCGCTCGCCGCGGCCAGTCTGCTCGATCACGTACGGGATCAACGGCATGCGTCACTGTATCAGCGGCGCCGCAGCGATCGCGCTCGTATCAGGCGTTCGCGTCCTCGCGGGTGCCCTCGGCGTCATCGTGACCGCTCGCCTCGGTCGCCGCATCGGCGCCAGCAGACGCGGCGCCTGCCTCCTCGGCGTCGGCAGAGCCGTCGCGCCGATCGCGCCCGGTCTTGGCGGCCACGACCTCGCGCAGGGCGCGGTCACGGTTCAGCAAGAAGCGGTAGTTGCGAAGCCACTCCTCGCCCATCTCCTGCTTGAAGCGCGCCACGTCCTTGCGCTCGCGCATGGCCATCATGCGCACGCCAGCCTCGAACTCGGCGTCGCCGATCTCGGTCCCGACACGCTCCAGGACGGCTTCGAGCACCAAGTCGCGCTTGACCGCCCGCTCGGCGGCCTGGGTCAGTTCCTGGTCGAAGCCAGAGCGTGCGTCGCGCGCCTCGAGCTCCTCGAGGTAGCCCTGCAGGGTCATGCCGCGTTGCTCGAGGTCGTCCTTGAGTTCCTCGATCAGGGCCCGCTGACGCCGCGCGACCATGCTCTTGGGCAGGCCCATGTCGGTCGCCGCCATCAATTGATCGACGAACGCTTCGCGCTGCTTGCTGAACGCGTCGCGATCGGCCTGTGAGGCCAGGCTGCTGCGGATCTCGCTCAACGTCGCGTCCCACGAGTCGAACCCCAGCGTCGCCGCGAACGCGTCGTCGGTCTCGGGCAGTTCCTTGGCCTTCACGTCGACGATGCGTATCGCGAGCGAGCGTCGCGGCGCGTCGCCCTCGTCCGCCGGCGCGTCCTGTGCGGCGGCCTCCGAGTCGGCCTCGGACCCTGCGTCCGAGTCGCCCTCCGTGGCTGCCGGCGTCGCCGGATCGGCGCCAAGATCCAGCGTGATCTCGTCACCCATGCTGCGGCCGGTGAGCTGCTCGACCAGATGCGGCTCCGTCCGGCCGAGGTCGACGGGCATGTTCGAGCCGCCACCCTCGCCGAGGGTCTCGACCGTGAGGACGTCGCCCGGTTCGACGGGGCGTTCGACGGGCACCAGCGTGGCGTGCTCCTCGCGCAAGCGCTCGACCGTCTCGGTCACGTCTTGGTCGCTGATCTCCGGCGCCGTCGCGTCGAGTTCGATGCTGTCGAAATCAGGCAGCTCGAAGGTGGGGTAGAGGTCGGCGTGGACCTCGAAGGTGAACTCGGCACCCGCCGTGGGCGGCTCGCCGTGGAAGTGCGCATGCACGGGCAGCAGGTCGAGCTCGCGCACGGCCTGCGGGTAGTGTTCGTCGACCAGCGCCTCGCGCACCTCTTCGGCCAGGGCATCGGCTCCGATGCGTTGGATCAGCACACCACGCGGTGCGCGGCCGGGCCGGAAGCCCGGCACCTTGACCTGGCGCGCCAGCGCGCCGAGCACGCGCTCGAACGCGGCGTCGACGACGTCGGCGGGTACCGTCACGGTGAAGGGGGCGCTGACGTCCTGCTTGTCCTTGAGTTGCGCTTGCATGCGGGCCTCTCTCGCTGCGCATCCGCGCGGCAGAGCACGCGCACACGCGGTTGGTTGGTGGCATCCGGTGGTCGCGGGTGCGATCGGACGTGCTCAGCCCCGAAGGGTGGACGGGCGTCGTGGTGCGAGGAGCGGGACTTGAACCCGCACGTCAAAGACACCAGATCCTAAGTCTGGCGCGTCTACCAGTTCCGCCATCCTCGCTCGAGGCCCGCCACCCCAGGAGCTGCGCCCCGCGGGGGGAAGGTGGGGTGGATGAAGGGACTTGAACCCTCGACCCCCGGAACCACAATCCGGTGCTCTAACCTGCTGAGCTACATCCACCACGCTCGCGCCTTCGAGTCTAGCAGACGCGTGCCTGGGCCGCCGAGGACGGTCGGCACCAGCCGACGGATCCTAACACGCGGACCATCGACGTGTCACCCTCGCCTACGCGTTTCGGCGGCGGTGCTACACGCGACCGCAGCGAGCGCCCGGCCCACGTACGCTGAGCGCTGCGTGTGCGAGCGTGCACACCCTCGAACCCACGTCGCCTGAGACC
>PWQI01000429.1 GCA_003556805.1 Trueperaceae bacterium
TCGAAGGCCGTCTGGCACGAAAAAAGTTGCTGTGCTCCGCAACCGGATCGCGTGGTAGAGTGCGGCGAATGTCAGAGATCACCCGGGTCCTCCCACCTGAAGGTCGACACCGGAAGCGAAGCGTGTACGTCGTCCTCTTGTGGTTGGCGGTCGCCGCCACCGTGGTCTCGTTCGGCACGCGTGCGCTCGAGGGGAGGACGGATCCGACGTCGTCGCTCTTCGGCGCCGTTGCCATGGTTGCGTTCCTCGCGATCGCCGTCGCCGCCCGCTTGCGTCGCGTGCAGCTCGAGTGGATCGAGCACGCCCTGCTGTGGGGCGCTAGCGGCATCTTGCTCGCCAACCTGACGGTGCGGCTCTACGTCGTTCCACCCGACGTGGCCGGGGTCGAAGCGGTCGTCGCGACCCTGCTGTGGTTCCCGCTGGTGTTCGTGTACAGCACCGTCGCCTTCGATGGCGAGCGTTCGCTGCGCTACTCCGCCGCCGTCTACGTCCTCTTCATGCTCGCCACGATGCCGCACGCCTTCGCGAGCATCGGCGGTGCCACGGTCATCAGTGGCTTCGGCGTGCTGCTGCAGGCATACCTCGCGTACGCCGTCACGATCACCGCGCTGTACTTCTTCGCCGACCTCCAGCAGCGCATGGCCGCGATGGAGGAGACCGCCCGCACGATGCGCAAGCTCGCCAACACCGACGCCCTCACGGGCCTCGCGAACCGTCGGCAGGGCGAGGAGCAGCTCGCGCGCGAGCTCAGGCGCGCCGAGCGCTACGGCCGCGTGTTCAGCGTGTTGATGCTCGACATCGACCACTTCAAGGACCTCAACGACAGGTTCGGCCACCAGGCCGGGGACGACGTCCTGGTCGACCTCTCACGCCGCATCGGCGCCATGGTGCGGGCGTCCGACACCGTCGCGCGCTGGGGTGGCGAGGAGTTCCTGTTGCTCACGCCCGAGACGCCCATCGGTGACGCCCAGCGCCTGGCGGAGATGATCCGCAGGCACGTGGCCGACAACAGCCTCGCGGGCCGGTATCAGGTCACCGTGTCGCTCGGTGTCGCCAGCTACCGCCCTGGCGACACGCTCGGATCGCTCGTGGCACGCTCCGACGCCGCGCTGTACCTAGCGAAGCGCGGTGGGCGCAACCAGGTCCGGCTCGAGATCGTCCCCGCGCCGCCCGCCGACTGACGCTCTGCTGCCGCGCACCGCGCGTCGTCGCGCCTCAGAAGCCGTACGATTCCGCCAGCACCCGCATCCGCTCGGTCACCTCGGCAGGCATCGTGATCTTCTCGGGCCAGCGTCTCGTGAAGCCCTCCGAAGCCAGCTTCGGCGTGGCGTCCATGAGCCACACCGACCCCGCCGGGGTCGCCTCCGTCACGACCTCCACGTCGCGCTCGGGATCGATGTTGTTGAGCAGCGTCCACATGACGTCCTCGAAGTCGCGCGGGTCGGTCTCGTGGTCGAGCACGGCGATGAGACGAACGCCCTCGGCCTCGACTTGCTGCGCCGCCCACTCGCCGATGTGCCGCCCCTGGTCGGGTCGGTCCTTGCGCGTCGTCAGGAACCAGAACCCGCCGGCCACCTGATGCTGGTCGAGGACTTCGGCGTGGGGGGGCAGGTCGTCGACCGTCCGCTCCTCGTTCGGGACCCACTCGGCCGGCGCCTTCGCCTGCGCGCTCCCGGGCACGCGGTCGCCGGCCGCGCCGCGCGTGGTGGCGTGGGGATGCGGCGACGCGACGCCGTCGACGCTGCCGCCCTCCTCGCGGTGCTTGACGGTGCCGTCGATGACCAGCTTGCTGCCGTAGCTCCACGAGCGACTCGCGTGGTCGAGCACGTCGATCGGTCCCTTGGCGAACTGCTCGTCGCGCCCCGGCACGGCGTGGCGCAGCACCGAACGCCAGAAGCCCAGGTGGTCCTGCGGCGGCGTGTCTGTGTCCGAGACGAGCACCACCTTCGCGAACATCATCTGCCCCAGCCCGAGCAGGCCGTTGGCCACCTTGTACGCCTGGCCCGGATAGCCCTTGGTGATGCGCACGTTGACGAGGTTGTGGGCGATGCCCGCGGGTGGCATGTGGTAATCGACGATCTCCGGCAGGATCAGCTGAGCCGGGACGAGGAAGATGCGTTCGCTCGCCTCGATCAGGAACGCGTCCTCCATCGGCGGGCGGCCCACGATCGTGGCGGGATAGACCGCACCCGAGCGCATCGTGATCGCGGTGACATGGAAACGCGGGTAGTGGTCTTCGAGCGTGTAGAAGCCGGTGTGGTCGCCGAACGGCCCCTCGACCACCCACGGCTCCTCGGGGTCGACGTATCCCTCGAGCACGATCTCGGCCTGCGCAGGCACCTCGAGGTCGACGGTGATGCCCTTCACCAGCTCGACGCGCCGGCCGCGCAAGAACCCGGTCAGCGAGTACTCGTTGACGCCGGGGATCGCCGGGATCGGAGCGGTCGCCGCGTAGGTCAGGGCAGGATCGCCGCCGAGCGCGACCGCCACCTCCAGCCGCGTGCCCGCTGCGCGCGCCTTCTCCAGGTGCTTCGCTCCCGTCTTGTGGCGTTGCCAGTGCATCGCCGTCGAGCGCGCGTCCAACACCTGCATGCGGTACATGCCGACGTTGACCTCGTCCGTCTCGGGGTCCTTGCTGATCACCAGCGGCAGCGTCACGAAGCGCCCGCCGTCGCCCGGCCAGCACTTCAGGACGGGCAGGGTCCCGAGGTCGACCTCGTCGCCACGCCGCACGACGTCCTGGACCGGCGCGCGTGTCACGCGCCGCGGTGGCAACGAGGCGAGTTCACGCAGCTTCGGCAGGTTCGATGCCATGCCGAGGACACCGCCACCGAGCTTGATGTCGAGCAAGTCGCGCAGGCGGTTCGGGATCTCCTCGAGCGCGTCGACGCCGAGTGCCCAGGCCATGCGCTGGCGCGTGCCGTAGACGTTGATCGCGAGCGGTAGCTCGGCCCCCTCGACGTCTTCGAAGAGCAGCGCCGGGCCACCCGACTTGACCGCGCGGTCAGCGAGGGCCGTGATCTCGAGTTCGGGCGACACGCGCTCCTTCACGCGGACCAGTTGGCCGCGCGACTCGAGCAACGCCAAGAAGGCCTGCATGTCACGAACGTGCATGGACGGCCACCTCCTCGCTCGTCAGTGGCGTCGACGCGGGGTCCGTCAGGACATGCGCCAAGAGCGAACGAAGCGTGTCGAGGCCCAGCCCCGACCGCGCCGACACGGCAACGGCCTCGCCGTAGCGCGTCGCCAGGTCGCGCGTGACGACGGGGTCGGCCGCGTCGGCCTTGTTCAGCACCACCAACCGCGGGACGCGCAGCTCGAGCTCGTCGAGGATCCGCTCCACGGCCATCACCCGGTCGGGTGCGCCGGGCGCGGCAGCGTCGACCACGTGCAGCAACAGGTCGGCGTCGTGCAGCTCCTCGAGCGTTGCCCGGAAGGCGCTCACGAGCTCGCTGGGCAGGTCGCGGATGAAACCGACGGTGTCGGTGAACAACACGGTCGCGCCCCACTCGCCGCGCTCCGGCAGCCAGCCCTCGCGCGTCGTAGGCCGCAACGTCGCGAAGAGCGCGTTCTTGGCCAACACGCTCGACTTCGCCAGGGCGTTGAACAGCGTCGACTTGCCGGCGTTGGTGTATCCCACCAGCGCCACCACCGGCGTGGGCCCATGCGTGCGCCCCTTGCGACCCTCGCTGCGGCGCCGGCTGATGGTGTCGACGTCGCGCTCGAGGGCGGCCAGCCGCTCGCGGATGCGGCGGCGGTCGACCTCGAGCTTCGTCTCGCCCGGACCGCGCGTGCCGATGCCACCGCCGAGGCGCGACATGGCAGTGCCTCGCCCGGACAACCGCGGCAGCTGGTACTGCAGTTGGGCCAGCTCCACCTGGACCTGCGCCTCGCGGCCACGCGCGTTCTGCGCGAAGATGTCGAGGATCACCTGGGTGCGGTCGAGCACCTTCAGCTTCGTCGCCTTCTCGATCTCCCGCGACTGCGCCGGCGAGAGCTCGCGATCGAACACCAGCAGGTCGGCGTTCTCGTGGTACGCCGCCGAGACGACCTCCTCGAGCTTGCCGCGCCCCACCAGCGTGCGTGCGTCGGGCGACGAGCGGGACTGGAGGACCTCGAACGCCACCACGCCGCCCGCGCTGCGCAGCAACTCGGCCAACTCGTCGAGCCGGGATTGGGTCTCGATCGGGCCCTCGCCCGTGTCGAGTCCCACCAAGACGGCGCGTTCCTCGCTGCCGCGACGCACGTCGCGGACTCGGTACGCCCGCGCCAGTTCCTCCTCCAAGGCAGACACGCGCTCCAGCACGGCTTCGCGCTCGAGCGTCGCGAACTCCGTGGGAGCGTCGATGAGCCAATCCTCCTCGTCCGACGTCGGCGGCGCGACCGTCGCGACGTGGGCGAGCCCCAGTTCGGGTGCACCGTGCGAACCGGCGCGCACGTCGACGGCGACCATCAGGTCGAGTCGGTTCAGGAACAGGCTGGTGAGGTCGGCGCGCGACAGCCCACCCTCCTTGAGGTGCACGTGGACCAGGCGCAGTCCGGCGAGGCGCGACTCGGCCTCGCCCACCGCGGGCGGCAACGGGCAGTGCTCCGCGTCGCCGGCGGCGACGGTGATCACACGCCCGCGGCGGTCGATCAACACCGTGACCGGGCGACCGAGGTCGAGCGCGAGCTCGGCCATCGAGCGCGCGAGTTCGCGCGACACGGCGTGCTCGGGCGCCACTCGGCGCCGATACAGGTTGGAGAGGCGTTTGATCTGGGCGGGCTTGCAGCCGGCGAGCTGACCGTGGACCTTCTCGATGGGGCGGCTCCTCTCAGACGCCCGAATGTCCCTTCGAGGGCACGGACGCCGTCACCGACGTCAGGCTAGCACGCGCACCGACGTGGTAGCGTCGCCTCGTGCCGGCCCGTCGAGCTCCCGTGTTCCTGGTGCTGGTCGTGCTCGCGTGGTTCGCGTCGAGCGCCATCGGCGCGGCCCGGGGCGAGGCGCTCGAGGCACGGCTACAGGGACCGTTCCGGTTCGTCGAGGCGAGCGGTGTGGCGCGAGCGCTCGGGGCGCCGCTGGTGAGCGGACCCGAGGGGTTGACGCTGCGCGCCTTGGGCGGCGTGTTGACGGTGTTCGCCAGCGCGCCCGACGCGATCTGGCAGCCGCGCGGCGCAGCGGAACCGATCGAGGTGGCCTCCTTTTCGCCGCCGCTGCTCGTCGATGACGCCTGGTACCTGCCCGAGGACCTCCTGCAAGTGCTCGGCATCGCGCTCCTAGGCGACGAGGCGCTGCTGCCGGACGGACGCCGCCTGGCGCTCACCTTCCCGCCACCGCCACCCGTGGCCACGGCTGCGGCCGCCGAGGTCCTCGAACTCGCCCCGGCCGTACCCGCCCTGCGCCTCTACGCCGCCTCGCCCGCCGGCGCGCACGCCGTCAGCCTCCTCGCCGTCGACCTCGGCATGCTGGCGCTCGCGTTCCCAGACCAGCAGGAGGCCCTCGACGCGAGCCTGCGCGATCACCTGGGCACGAAGGCGCTCTACCTCGCCGTCACCAGCCTCGGGCCGTCGGCCTGGGACCCTGCGCTGTTCGTGCTGCAAGACGGCTTCGAGGTGCTGCTCTCCGAACCGTTCGACGTGCAGGTGCTCGCCGGCGATCCTGGCGACGTCCGTCCGGGTGCGCCCGTGGCGGCCGTGGCCTTCCTCCCAGCGGGGTTCGACCTCAGACGCCCGATCACGATCCGCTGGGCGGGCGCGAGCGGCACCCTGACGCTGCGGCGTTGATGCCGCCGCGGGGTGTACCGTGGGCGTGAGCGTCGATCGCAGCGCGGCCGCAGGGCCTGCGTGAGTGGAGGGAGCACCATGCCCGTCGTGATCCTCAGCAGCGCACGAACCCCGATCGGGGCCTTCCAGGGCGGCCTCGCCCCGCTGAAGGCTTCGCAGCTCGGCGCCGTCGCCATCGCCGGCGCGCTCGAGCGCGCCGGGGTGGCCCCAGAGGCCGTCGACCTGGTGGAGTTCGGCAACGTCTTGTCGGCGGGCATGGGGCAGGCGCCAGCGCGGCAGGCCGCCCGCTTCGCCGGTCTGGGCGACGCCGTGCCGGCCGTGACCCTCAACAAGATGTGCGGCAGTGGACTCGAGGCGCTGATCCAGGGCGCGCGGGCGATCCTCGTCGGTGACGCGAGCGTCGCCGTCGTCGGTGGCATGGAGTCGATGACCAACGCCCCCTACGTGATGCCCGGCGCGCGCGGTGGTCTGCGCCTCGGTCACGCTCAAGCGCTCGACAGCATCCTCGTCGACGGCCTGCTCGACGCCTACGACGGCAGCCACATGGGCACCTGCGCGGAGCGCTGCGCGCGCGAGTACGCCTTCAGCCGCGAGGACCAGGACGCCTACGCCGTGCGTTCGTACCAGCGCGCCCAGGCGGAGACCGCCGACGGCAGCTTCGCCGACGAGATCGTCTCCGTCGACGTGCCGGGCCGGCGCGGCGCCGTGACCACCGTGTCGATCGACGAGGGGCCGAGCGTGGTCGACTTCGACAAGCTCACGAAGCTGCGCCCGGCCTTCGAGCCGGATGGGACCGTCACCGCCGCCAACGCGAGCACCATCAACGACGGTGCCGCCGCGCTGGTGTTGGCCGACGAGGCCGCCGCCCGCAGCGACGGCCGCACCATCGCGGCGCGACTGGTGGGTTGGAGCGTCCATGCGCAGGCTCCGGGCGACTTCACGACGGCGCCGATCGGCGCGATGCGAGCGCTCTTCGAGCGCACCGGCTGGGGACCGGGAGACGTGGACGCCTTCGAGATCAACGAGGCCTTCGCGGTGGTGCCGATGGCGGCCATGGCTGCGTTCGAGCTCCCAGCCGATCGTGTGAACGTCTTCGGCGGCGCCGTCGCGCTCGGGCACCCCATCGGTGCGTCGGGCGCGCGCATCGTGGTGACGCTGCTCAACGTGCTGCGTCGCCGCGGCGGCAGTCGCGGCGTGGCGAGCATCTGCATCGGCGGTGGCGAGGCGCTGGCGCTGGCGGTGGAGCTGGTCTGAGCGCCGCTGCGGCCGGCGTGGACGGCGGACGGGTCAGTCGCGGCCGCCGTCGGTGTCGCGCGTCGGCATGCGACCGCGCTGCACCGCCTCGGCGATCACGGCCGGCAAGCCCCACGCCACGATGTCGAACGCTACGGCGGCGACGTCGTACTCGACCTTGTCCATCCGCACGTCGACGCCGTCACCGTCGATCCGAACCAGCGCGTAGTCGGCACCAGGCTCGCCGTTGAGCGACAAACCGACGGAGCCTGGGTTGACCACCCAGCCGGCGCTGGCGACCTTGCGGAAGTACGGCACGTGCGACCCGCCACAACTCAAGATCGTGCAACGGTGCCGTTGCAACATGCGCGTCAGGCTGATCGGGTCCTGCTGCAGGTTGAGGCGGTCGGCAGGATCGTCCGCCGAGCCGTGGAACCAGCGCAGCCGTCCGGCAGGGGTGTCGAGGCGGCGCTGGACCGGCAGGCTCCGCAACCACGTCACGTGGTCGGCCTCGATGACCGTGCGCGTCCACTCGATCGTCTCGTCTGCCACGCCGGCGCGCTTGGCGCGCGTGGCGAAGCCGTAGGCGATCCGTTCGTCTGCCTCGCCGAGCGTGCACAGGATGTTCGACGAGCGGATCAACTCGATGGTCTCGTTCGGCGCGGGGCCGTACCCGACGAGGTCGCCGAGGCACACGATCGTGGTCGCTCCGGCGCGCTTGAGCGCCGCCAGAGCGGCCTCGAGCGCCAACACGTTGGCGTGCACGTCGGAGATCAGCCCGATCAGCATCGCGTCAGTCTAGCAGCCGCGCCTCGGCGTCGCCGAGCCACGCCAGGACGGCGTCGATCGTCTCGTCGGCGCACTCCTCGTGCGCGACGTGGCCGCACGCGTCGATCCCCACGAAGCGCGCGTCGGCGAGCTCGCGCGCGAGCCGCTCGCTCTGCTCGGGAGGCACGATGACGTCGGCGTTCCCCGTCAGCACCAGGGTCGGCACGCGCAGCTGCGGCAGCAGCGGGGCCAGGTCGGGCTCGCGGCTCGCCTTGACGAGTTCCCACAGCGCGCTGTCCCAGCCCTCGACGCCCAGCGCGCGGCGATAGGCGGCCTCGTCGATCGGGTCGAGGGCGTCGGGGTCGAAGTAGGCGGCGCGCAGGAAGTCTTCGCCCGGGGTGCCCGCGAACTGCCGCATGATGAGCGGTCCGAGCCTGTTCAGCTGCGGCGTCCACAGGAGCGGTCGCGTCCAGGCCGGTGCGCCGCCGCCGGCGAACACCGACGGGCTGACCAACACGAGCCCGGCCACCCGTTCCGGGTGCTCGACGGCGACCTGCAGCGCCAACGAGCCGCCCGCCGAATGCCCTACGAGGACGGCGCGCTCGAGCCCGTAGGCGTCCATCAGGCCGAGCGTGAGCGCGACCTGTGCCGCCGGGCCGTACGGGCTCGGAGCTCGGCCCCAGGATCCGGCCTCGGGACGCTCGGTCAGCCCGAAGGCGGGGCGGTCGAACGCAAGGGCGACGCCGAGCCGCAGGTCGTGCGTCGCGAGCGCCTCGCCCAGGTGCCGCCAGGTGCGCGTCTGGCTGCCGAAGCCGTGCAGCATCACCACCCCGACGGCGTCGCCCGGTGCGGCGTCGGCGTCGGCTGGCGCGAGGCCGGGGGGCCACGTCTCGACGTGCACGCTGAGCCCCTCGACCTCGACGAACAGCGACTCCGGACCGGCCAGCGCCGCGGGGCTGGTGACGTCGCGGAGCGCCGGGATCGGCACCAGGAACGGCCCGACGAGCGGGACGGCGAGCAAGAAGGCGAGCAGCCAGAGCGAGACCTTGATACGGAACGGCACGGCGCCCATTGAACCATGCGAGCGGGCGCCGTTCCGGCCACTGGTAGGCTCTGCGCATGCCTCAGCTCCGGCCCGTCAGCACCTTCTCGATCGTCGCCCGCGACCCCGCCAACGGTGACCTCGGTGTCGCCACCGCGTCGAAGTTCCTGGCCGTCGGCGCGGTCGTGCCCTACGCCGTCGCCGACATCGGCGCCGTCGCGACGCAGTCCTATGCCAACACCGGCATCGGTCCGCGCGTCGTGCGCGCGCTGCGCGCAGGCGTGCCGCTCGACCTGATCGACGCCGCCCTCCAGGCCACCGACGACCAGATCGCGCTGCGGCAGTACGGGCTCGTCGACGCCGTCGGGCGCAGCGTCAGCTTCACCGGCGACGGCTGCCATCCGTGGGCCGGCGGTGTGACCGGCGACGGTTACGCCGCCCAGGGCAACCTGCTCACCGGGCCCGAGGTGATCGAGGCGCTGGCCGATGGTTTCGAGGGCACGCACGGTCCACTCGCCGAGCGGCTCCTGGCGGCGCTGGCGGCGGGCGATCTGGCCGGTGGCGATGCGCGCGGACGGCAGTCGGCGGCGCTGCTCGTGGTTCGTGCCGAGGGTGGCTACGGCGGCCTGAACGACCGCTACGTCGACCTGCGGGTCGACGACGACCCAGATCCCGTGCCCCGGCTGCGCGGGTTGCTCTCGTTGCAGCGGCTCTACTTCGACAAGCCGAGCGACGACGACCTGCTCACCCTCGAGGGGGAGGTCGCGGAGCGCATGCTGCGCGTGCTCCGGTCCGCCGGATTCGAGGTGGGGGCGGGCTGGGACGAGGCGGCCGAGCGCTCGCTGCGCGCCCTCGCCGGCGTCGAGAACCTCGAGGAGCGCATGACAGAGTCCGGCCGTGTGGACCGCGCGGTGCTCGAGCACCTCGAACGCCAGTACGGTGGCACGGTGGTGCAGCGCGAGTCGTAAGGCGCGCCGCACGGCCCACGGCCGGTGGCGCACCACGGAACGCGCGTCAGCTGCCGCGGTAGTCGGGATCGCGCTTCTCGAAGAAGCTGGCGATGCCCTCCTTGGCGTCGTCGGTCGTGACCGCCAGGCCGAACAGGTCGGCCTCGATCTCGAGCCCTTGCGGCAACGTGACGTCGACGCCACGCATGAGCGCCTCCTTGGCCAACCCGAGCGCCACCGGCGCGTTGCGCGCGCACTGCTGCGCGAGCGCCAGCGCGGCCTCGGCGGCGTCGTCCGCCACGCGGCTCACCAGCCCGAGCGTGAGCGCCTCGTCCGCGGCGACCATGCGCCCGGTGAGCACCAGGTCGGTCGCCCGGGCCAGCCCGATCAGGCGCTGCAGCCGCTGCGTTCCGCCGTAGCCCGGGATCAGCCCGCGGGTGACCTCCGGCAGTCCGAGCTTGGCGCCGGCGGCGGCGACCCGGAGGTCGCATGCGAGCGCCACCTCGAGGCCGCCGCCCAACGCGAAGCCGTTGATCGCGGCCACGGTCGGGATGGGCAGCGCCGCGAGCGTGTTCATCACGTCTTGACCGGTCAGCGCCGCCTCGCGGCCCGCGAAGCCGTCGCGCACGTCGGCGAACGCCTGGAGGTCGGCGCCCGCGACGAACGCGCGCCCCGCCCCGGTGATCACGAGGGCGCGCACGTCCGCGTCGCCCTCGATCAGGTCGAACGCCGTCGCGAGTTCCAGCAAGAGCTCGGCGTTCAGGGCGTTCAGCGCGTCTTCGCGTTCGATCGTCACGATGGCGACGTGGCCGTCGACCGCGATGGAGAGGTGTTCGAACTCGATGCCTTCGGCCTGATCGGCGTCGTCGATGTGCTCGCTCATGGAGACTCCTTTGCGTGCGGCAGCCTCAGCGGCCGCCGCGGGCGTGCGTCATGCGTAGCGGTGGAACCCTTCACCGGTCTTGCGGCCGAGCTTGCCGGCGCGCACCATGCGGCGGAGCAGCGGCGCCGGCCGGAAGCGGCCGTCGCCCGTCTCGCGGTGCAACGACTCGATCGCAGCGAGCGTGACGTCGAGGCCGATGAGGTCGGCGAGGGCGAGCGGCCCGAGCGGCAGGTTGGCGCCGAGCGTCATCGCCGCGTCGATGTCGGCGGCCTCCGCCACGCCCTCGGCGAGGGCGTGCACGGCGTCGTTCACGTAGGGGATCAGGAGGCGGTTGACGATGAAGCCCGGGGTGTCGCGGCACACGATGGGCGTCTTGCCGAGACCCGTGGCGAAGTCGACGGCGCGACGGGTGGTGGCGTCGCTCGTGCGCTCGCCCCGCACCACCTCGACCAAGGGCAGCACCGGCACCGGGTTGAAGAAGTGCAGGCCGCAGGTGCGCTCGGCGTGCCCGCCGAAACCCGAGATCTCGGTCACCGACAGGCTGCTCGTGTTCGTGGCCAGCAACGCTCCGGGCGCGGCATGCGCGCCGATCTCGCCCCACAGCGCCCGCTTCACGTCGAGGTCCTCGGTGACGGCCTCGATCACGACGTCGGCTGCCGCCACCGCAGCGCTGCGGTCGTGGCTGGTGCGGACAGCGGCCTGCACGCGCTCCGCGCCGGCCTCGTCGAGGGTTCCCTTGCGCACCAGGCGTGCCAGGCTCGACGCGATCGCCGCCCGACCGCGCTCCAGGGCGGCCTCGTCGGCGTCGACGAGCGTGACGGCGTGGCCCGCTGCGGCGCACGCCTGAGCGATGCCCGCCCCCATGGTGCCGGCGCCGAGCACGGTCACCGCCTGCGGTGTGCTGGTGTCGCTCACTGGTGTACCTCCTGCGAGGCAAGCGCCAGGCCGGCCTCGAGCGTCATGTGCGTCATGGCCTGCACGCCGGCGTCGAGCACGGCCTGGGGCACGAACTCGGGGTCGCCGATGTGGTTGCTGGCGACGAGCGCACAACCGGCTCGAACGCCGCGCAGCGCGGCGATCAGGAAGAGGGCGCTGGCCTCCATCTCGATCGCCAGCACACCGCGCGAGCGCAGTTCGGGCACGTCATCGGGCGCGGTCGCGTAGAAGGCGTCCTCGGTCTGAATCAGCCCGACGTGAGGTGGCGTCCCGGCCGCATGCCCGGCGTCTTCGAGGGCGCGCAGGATGGCGTGGTCGGCGACGGGCGCGTACGCCGCACCGCGCAGGTACTGGCGCGTGGTGCCGTCGTTCGCGACGCTCCCCGTTGCGACGATCAGCTCGCCCGGCCGTACCCGGTCGCTGATGATGCCCGCAGTACCCACGCGCACGAGCGTGGTGGCGCCGAGCCGGATCAGCTCCTCGGTCACGATCGCGAGGCTCGGACACCCCATGCCGGTGGCCTGCACGCTGACGCGCAGCCCGCGGTAGGTCCCGGTGTAGCCGAGCAGCTGGCGGTGGTCGTTGTAGCGCACCACGTCGTCGAGGAAGGTGTCGGCGATGCGGGAGGCTCGGTTCGGGTCGCCCGGGAGGAGGACGAACTCGGCCACGGCCCCCTCGGGTGCACGCACGTGGAGCTGGGTCACGTGCGCACGATAGCAGGGCGAGCGTCGGCGGCGCCGAGGGGTACCGGTGGTAGACTCCTGGCGATGCGCAGCCTGGAGGACATCCTGGATCGACTGCTCGCTCAGGCCGACGGTGGCGTGGCCGCCGCGCTCGGTGGCATGGACGGTCTGCTCGTGGAGCAGCGACCCGCCGCCGGTCCGGACCTGACGACCGTCGTGGCGGAGCTCACCGGGGCGCTGGCCGACCTACGCCGGGCGGTCACCGATGCGCTCGAGGGGGGTCCGGTGACGGCCTTGGACGTGCGAAGCGAACACGTGCGGGCGCTCGTGCGCCATGTGACGAGCGAGCACTACCTCGTCCTCACGTTGCACCCGGCGGCGGACGTCGCCCTGGCGGAGCGCGCGTTGGGCGAGGCGACCGCGGCGGTCAGGGAGCTCCTCGAATGAGCGACCTGCAGCGTGTGATGGACGACGTGCTGAGCGTCAAGGGTGTCTTGGCCGTCGCAGTCGTGGGCGTGGGCGGCGAGGTCCTCGCCGCGGCCGAGCGCGAGGCGCCCGGTTTCGCCAACGCCGGCGGTCTGGTGGCCTCGGCGCTCTCGGCGAGCCGCGTGTTGGGCGGCTTCCTCGGTGGTGGCATGGAGCAGACCGTGATCGAGTACCGCGGCGGACCGGTGGTCTTGTCGCCCGTGCCGCGCTCGCCGGGGGCCACCGACCCGGGCGACGTGCAGATGGTGTTGACGCTCCGCCTCTCGTCGCTGGCCGACGTGGGGCGCGTACGCTTCCAGCTGCCGCGGCTGCTTGCGCAGGTCGCTGCCGCGGGCCGGCAGGGCGCCTGAACCGGCGCACCCGCGCGACCGAACGCACCCGTACGGGGCGCGCAGAGCGCGCCTGGTGGCCTCGAGCCGCCGAAGGAGCCGAACCCCATGCCCGACGACGACCACACGCCGCCCGCGCGACCGGATCCACGCCAGGTCAAGCTCGAGATCGACGCCGACACCGCCAAGGGGCGCTTCGCAAACGCCGCCGTGGTGACGCACACCGACGACGCGTTCTTCCTCGACTTCGCCCTGGCGTACCCGCGCCAGCCGGTGCGCGTCTTGAGCCGCGTCATCACCAGTCCGCAGCACGCGAAGGCCCTCCTGCGCACGCTGGCAGACAACGTGGCGCGCTACGAGCAGCGCGTCGGCCCGATCCCCGAGCGGCCGCTTCCGACCCCGCACGACCCCGACGCCAGCAACTGAGGCGCCCGGACGCGCACGCGACGCGTGCCGTGGAGCCCCTGCTGGTGGGTCGCAACGCCCAGCGGAGCAGCCTATGTGAGCGGGCCGTGAGGTTTTCGTGTGTGCCGCGCGACCAGGTGTGGGCGCAGCGCGAGGTGTCATTGAGCGGATGCACCAAGGCGCGGACGCTGTCTACTTCGATTACCTATGCCCGTACGCGTGGCGTGGCGCCGAGGTGGTCGACATGGTCGGCGAGGAACTCGGGTTGCGCTTCGATTGGCGCCACTTCTCCCTCTACCAGGCGAACCATCGGGGCGCACCGTGGCACGTCTGGAACGAGCGCCTCGACGACCGCGACGAGACGGGCTCGAAGGGGTTGCTCCCCTTCCTGGCGTCGATCGCCGCCCGGAAGCAGGGGCGCGAGGCGTTCGACCGCTTTCGCCTGGCGCTCCTGCGGGCGCGTCATCGCGACCGTGCGCCGCTGACGCGCTCGGTCATGTTCGCCGCGGCCGAGTCGGCGACGCTGCACTTGGCTTGCTTCGAACAGGCCCTCGACGACCCCGAGGCGCGCACCACGCTGGCGCACGAGCACTGCCGCGCGGCGCACGAGGACATCTTCGGTACGCCGACGTTCGCGTTCCCGAACGGCCACGCCGCCTACTTCCGGCTGCGCGAGCTTCCCGTCGATCGAGACGAAGCCGTCGCGCTGTTCAGCAACTTCCACGACATGCTGACGCGCTATCCCTACCTCGAAACGGTGCGGCGACCCCGTGCGCGGCTCGACTGACGACCCCGCGATCGAGCAGGAGGCGTACCCCGGGCCGGCCCGGTCGCGCATGCGCGACGCCTGCACGGTAGACTCGCCACGTGCGCAGCGGTCTCATCGTGGGTCACGGCTCCGACGTGGGTCGTGTCAGGCCCCTCAACGAGGATTACCACCGGGTGTGGTCGTTCCCTGTGGGACGCGCGAGCATCGAGCTCTTCGCCGTCGCTGACGGCATGGGTGGGGCTGCAGCGGGGGAGCTCGCGAGCAAGATCGCCATCGAGGTCCTCGACGAAGGCTTCAGGCGTTACGCCGAGGAGATCAACGCCGGCCGACAGGTCGTGCCGGTAGGTTCGCTGGTCGACAAGGCGATCAGGTTGGCGAACAGACGGGTCTACGCCCAGGCCACCCAGAGCGAAGGGCGGCGGGGCATGGGTACCACGCTCACGTGCCTCGCGATGCTCGGCAGTCGCGCGTTCCTCGGTCACGTGGGTGACTCGCGAGCCTTCATGGTTCGCGGAGAGACCATCTACCAGCTCACGAAGGACCACTCCTGGGTCGAGGAGCAGCTCGAGAAGGGGCTGCTCACCCCCGAGGAGGCCGAACACCACGAGTGGCGCAACCTCATCACGCGTGCGCTCGGCACCCGTCAGCACGTGGTGCCCGACCTGGCCGAGTTCGAGGTGCGGCCGGGCGACGTGTACGTCCTGTCGACCGATGGCCTGCACGGCCTCGTCGAGCCTGAGGAGATCCTCCAGGAACTACGACGCACGCGTGACCGGCAGCACGCCGTCGAGTACCTCTTGGCGCGCGCCAACGAGCGTGGCGGACACGACAACATCACCCTCGTGATCGTGGAGGTCCCATGACCCTCGCCCTGGTTGCTCTCGCGCTCGTCGCCATGCTGCTGTTGGCGCGCGTGCCCCAGTGGCTGCTGCTCGCCCTGCTGGGCCTGTCGGTCTTCCTGGCCGGCGCGAGCCTGTACCTCGGTGGCCTGGAGCGTGCGATCGGGCCGTTGATCGCGTACGCGCTCGCCCTCGGATTGCTGGTGCCGGCCGGCGCCGTGGCGTATCGCAACAGCCGCGTCGCGCCGGCGAAGCGCAAGCCGGTCCGGCAGCAGCTCGAGGCGCGTAAGCGCCGGACCCTGACCAAGGGTGGCGATCCGGTCGTCGTCCCCGGTGGCGGTGAGGCGCTCGCGATCCCGGGCTACGAGATCCTCGAGAAGGTCGGCTCCGGTGGCATGGCCTCGGTGTACCGCGCCAAGCGGGCGCAGGACGGTCAGCTCGTGGCGCTCAAGGTGCCCATGGAGCAGTACGTCGCCGACGCGAAGTTCATCCGGCGCTTCCACCGCGAGGCGGAGGTGGCGCAGCGGCTCGACCACGTCAACATCGTGCGCACCTTCGAACACGGCAGCCTCGGGCCGCAGCACTACATGGCGATGGAGTTCGTCGACGGGCGCTCGCTCGAGGGCTACATCGAGGGTGCCGACTTGACGATCGAGCTCAGCGTGGCGGTGATGCAGCGCGTCGCGGCCGCGCTCCAGCACATCCACTCCGCCGGCATCATCCATCGCGA
>PWQI01000184.1 GCA_003556805.1 Trueperaceae bacterium
CGACGGTGGGTGCACGGCAACCGAGATGTCGGCGACGTACCAGCACTTCAACCTCTGCGTGCCTCGAGGCCGGGTCGTGACCGAGCGCCGGAGCGTCCACGAGCGCCGCTCCCGCGCCCTGTTCGCCCAGACCACGACATGCGCCGGATGGACTACCGTTCCTTATGCAGCCTGCCTTGCGGCTCCTCGGCGTACCTCGCTTCCGGCGAGGGGAGGCGTGGATGGATCTGCCGCTGCGTCAATCGCTGCTGCTCGGCACGTACCTCGCGCACCGCGACGACTGGGTCGGACGCGACGAGCTGCTGACGCTCTTCTGGCCGGACGAGGCCGAGTCGACCGCGAGGCACAACCTCAGCCAACTGGTCTACCACTGCCGCCGCCAGCCCTGGTTCGAGGGCCTCGAGGTGGAGCGCACCCGGCTGCGCTGGCAGGTCGTGTCCGACCTCCAACGGTTCCGTGCCGCGATCGGCGCGGGCGCATGGAGCGACGCGCTGGCGTCGTACGGTGGCCCGCTGCTCGACGGGCTCCCGGCGGGCGCAGCGCCACCGTTCGAAGCGTGGCTCGATGGGGAGCGCGAAACGCTGCAAGCCGCCTGGCGCGGGGCCACGCTGCAGGTCGCGGCGGCGCTCGAATCCGAGGGGCGCGCAGCCGAAGCGACCGCCCGCCTGCAGGCCGTCATCGAGCGCGACCCGCTCGCCGAAGACGCCCTCCAGGCCTACTTGCGCTGCGCAGCGTCGGCGGGCCAGCGGGCCGCGGCCCTGCGCGCGTTCGACACGTTCCGCACCGCGCTGCGCGACGAACTCGACCTCGCGCCGCTCGAGGCCACGTCGGTCCTCGCCGAGGCGCTGCGCAGCGTTCGCGACGCCGACGGTTCGACCGACGCGACCCGAGCGGCGCCTGGGACGGCGCCCCCGGCTCCCGGCACCGGTGCGCACCTCGGCATCGAGCCGATCCCCACGCCGATCGTGCTGCGCGGCTTTGCCGCGCCGATCACGCCCTTCGTCGGCCGAGCGGCCGAGCTCGAGGCGGTGGACGAGCTGCTCACGGAACGTGGCGAGCGTTTGGTGACGCTGGTCGGCCCTGGCGGCGTCGGCAAGACCCGGCTCGCGATCGAGGCCGGCCGGCGTGCCGCGCGCGCGTTCACCGACGGCGCCGTGTTCGTGCCGCTCGCCGACGTCGACGACCCCACCTACCTGGCGCGCGCGATCGGCGACGCGCTCGCTCTGGAGCCCGCTACCGATGAAAGCGACGAGGAGGCGCTGATGGGTGCCCTGGCGTCCCGCTCGCTGCTGCTGGTGCTCGACAACCTCGAGCACCTGTTGGATGGTGCGGGCCTGGTGGCGGAGGTGCTGGCGGCGTCGCCCGGTTCGAGCGCGCTGGTGACGTCGCAGGCGCCGCTCGGGTTCCAAGGCGAGGTCCAGTTCGAGGTCGCCGGGATGCGCTACCCCAAGGCGCCGGACGTGCCGCTCGAGGGATTCGACGCCGTGGCGCTCTTCTTGCGCAGCGCTCGCCGAACCGATCCACGGTTCACGTTCGACAGGGCCGACGCCGAGGGGATCGTCCGCCTCTGCGTGCTGCTCGAGGGTTTGCCGCTCGGTTTGGAGCTCGCCGCCGCCTGGGTGCACCTGCTGCGGCCGGCGGAGGTCGCCGACGCGCTCGCTTCGAGCCTCGAAGCGCTGGCGGCGGACCGCAGCGACGTGCCGGCGCGCCATCGCAGCCTGCGGGCGATGCTCGACCACGCCTGGTCGCTGCTCGGCGACGACGAACGCGCGGCGCTCGCGGCCGTCGCCGTCTTCCACAGCGGCTGCACGCGCGAGGCGGCCGAGGCCGTGACGGGCGCGAGCCTGCGCACGCTGCTCGCCCTGGTGACCAAGTCGCTGCTGCGCCGCACGGCGAGCGGCCGGTTCGAGTCGCTCGACGTGGTGCGTCGCTACGGCCTGGAGCGGCTCGGCGAGGACCCAGCGCGCCGGGCCGCGGTGCTCGACGCGCACGCGGAGCACTTCACGGATCTCGGTCTCCGAGTTGCCCCGGAGCTCGTCGGTTCGGCGCCAGTCGATGCGGCGAACCGCCTCGCCGCGGAGCACGACAACCTGCGTGCAGCCCTCGACCACGCCGTTGCGAGTGGCGACGCCGAGCGCGGTCTCCGGCTCGCGAACGCCCTGTTCCAGTACTGGTGGCTCCGGGGCCACTACCGTGAGGGGCGCTCGAGGCTCGACGCCCTGTTGCGTCTGGAACGACCGCTCCCCGACGACGTCTACGCCGAGGCGCTCGGCAACGCGGGGTCCTTCGCGTTCCTCTTCGACGACTTGGGCGCTGCGCGCCCGCACTACGAGGCGAGCATCGCGATCGCGCGCCGCTCGAGCGATCCCGTCGCTCCTGTCGCCACGCTCACGAGGCTCGCCAACTTGCTGACGAAACTCGGCGACACGGACGGCGCGCAACACGCGCTCGAGGATGCCCTCGCACGCGTCCAGGCAGGCGACGCCGGCGCGAAGCACGCGGCACAAGTGCTCAACCACCTCGCCGGATTGGCCAAGCACCGCGGCGACGCCGAGTCGGCCGAGCGCTGGAACCGAGCGTGCTTCCAGGCGGCCAAGGATGCCGGCGACGAGTTCATGGCGGCCAGCGCACAAGCCAACCTCGGCGAGTCGGCCATGCTCCGGGGCGACCTCGATGAGGCGCGCTCGCTCCACACGGAGGCGCGCGCGATCTTCGAACGCCTCGACTTCCGCGTCGGCCTGGCGATTAACGCCCAGCACTTCGGCGACGTCGCGCTCGCAGCCGGCGACCTCGCGGCCGCCGGAGCGGATCTCGAGCTGGCGATGGCGCGCTTCGCCGATCTGGACGACCGTCTCGGCGTGGCCGAGGTGGCGGTGAGCCTGGTCGACCTCGCCGTGGCACGGGCCGACTGGCCGGCGGCGCTGCGGTGGATCGGCGCCGTCCGCGCCCAGCACGACCGGCTCGGCATCGCCCTGTCGGTGGGCGTTCGCAAGACGCTGGACGGCCACGAGGCCACGGCGGGCGCTCACCTCCGGCCCGCGGAGGCCGATGCGATGCTGGCCGAGGGCGCGAGCTGGACGGTGGAGGAGACGGTGTCGCGGGCGGCGGCAGACGAGGGGTGAGCGGCGGCGACGGCCCGCATCGATCACTGGGTGTCGGTGCGATGGAGGCGACCGCTCGGTCGCTGCCGCCGAAGCGTGGTCAGGCGTGCCACGGGTTGATCACGGCGACACCGAGCGGCTCGAAGTCGCGCACGTTGCGGGTCGCCACGCTGGCGCCTCGAACGAGCGCGGAGGCCGCGATGAGCGCGTCAAGCGGATCGGTCGGGCGTCCCGATCGGTCGACGACGGCTCGGAGCCGCCCGGCCACCTCGGCGACGTCGGCGTCCACGTCGACGATGCGGCCGGTGAACCGCGCGCGGACCGTGTCGATCCACGCCGAGAGGCGCTCACGGCGTACGGCGTCGTCGATGCGCGCGGCGCCATACGCGAGTTCGTGCAGGCTGAGCACCGACAGCAACGGTGCGTCGAGCCCGCGGACGAACGCCGCCACACGGTCGTTCGGCGCAGGCCGCACGAGTTCGGACACCACGTTCGTGTCCAGCAGCACCGTCGTCACGGGGTGTCGTGGTCGAACGGGTCGCCGCGACGGCTCGCTCGCGGCGCGTCCGGGAGCGGGGCGCCGCGCGGCGCGGCGTCGGCGAGCCATGCGCCCAGTCCGCGGCCGGCACGGGCTTCCCAATCGGCCTCGGCGACGACGATGCAACCGTCCGTCACGCCGATGCGCTGCGGGTCGCCGCGACGTGCCCGGCGCAGCACCTCGGACAAGTGCGCCTTCGCTTCTTGGACGGTCCAAGCATCTCGCTTCACGGCCCCTCCTGGTCTAGTCTAGACTAGTAGGATCGTGCATCGCAAGGAGTCCCCTTCATGATGCCGTGCGCACCACGGCGGTCGCTCCGAACGCGGCGTGTCACGCCTCGTCGACGAGCACCGCCCGGTCGTGGGGGACGTGCAGCCGCAGCCGCGTGCCGCGCCCGAGCTGGTCGGGGTGCGTGACGTCCACCTCGACCACCAGCGGTTCGGCCAGGCCCGCCACGTCGACCCAGACCCGGGCGAAGGCCCCAAGGTAGCTCGACGCACCGACCTCCGCCTCGAGCACCAGGCCGTCAGCGTCCGGCGCAGGTCCTTCTGC
>PWQI01000399.1 GCA_003556805.1 Trueperaceae bacterium
CACACGAGCGACGAGCCGCCCATCGGGCGTCCAGCTTCGACTGGGGAAGAGACGTCGCCGTTCGGCGATCCAGACACCTGGGGCGGCGACGATCCCAGCGGCGGCTGGATCATCGGTGCGCGCAAGGCGCGCCGGTTCGAGGTCCTGCACGACGACGAACCCGTCGCCGAACTCGTGGACGAGGCAGCGGGCGACATCAGCGAGGATCGCGATGATCCGGACGCGAGCACCGGCGCCGGTGCGGGTGACGGCACCGATGCGCCTGCGGGGGATCGACTGCCGTGGCGGGGTGTACCTGGTATCGGGCGCGAGTCGCGACGTCCGCACGTCGGCGCCCGCATGGGCCCAATGGGCAGCGGCCGCGTCGAGGTCGATGCCGAGGCCGCGGCGGCCCCCGGCGTCCCCGGCGACCCGACCCACGAGCACACCGACGCTGGCCCCGCCGACGAGCACTCCCACGACGAGCACCCCACTGATGAGAGCGACGAGCCGAGGACCGCAGCGACGGTCGTCCCTCCGGCCGAGGCGCCGATCGTGCCGGCGGCCCCCGTCCGTGCCCCCTCCGTGGTGCCGGTGCCCCAGCCCGGCGCGCGAGCTGCCGCTGGCGTGCCGACCGCGTGGCGCGGCCTCGGCGGTGAGGATCACGGCCCGGCCCGGCCCGTCGACGCGCAGCTGCCGCGGCGTTTCGACGAGGGCTACGACGAGCGCGCGCAGCGCTTGGCTGCCGAGCGCGTCACCCGCAGGCGTACGGGCATGCTCATCGCACTCGCAGTGGCGCTGGGCCTGTTCGTGTTGGCGCAGGCGTGGGTGGCGGGTCGCGCAGCGCCGGCCTTCGACGCGGGGTTGCACCGCTTCCGCGACGCCGACTTCGGTGCCGCGCAGCGCGTCTGGACGCAGCTCGCCGAGTCAGGCGACGCCAACGCGCAGTTCATGCTCGGCTACCTGAGCGAGGCCGGGCTCGGCCGTCCCTGGAGCGCTCGAGCGGCGGCGGCGTGGTACCGGCTGGCCGCCGACGCCGGTCACGCCGAGGCGCAGTGGCGGCTCGGGCTCTTGTACGAGATGGGTCTGGGCGTGCCGCACGACCCCGCCGCGACGCTCCGCTGGTGGGCAGCGGCGGCGGACGGCGGGCACGGCGAAGGCGCCTACCGACTCGGCCGGGCCAGGCTCGAGGGGGTTGCCGGCACGTCGGACGTGGACGGGGCGCTCGACGCGTTCGAACGCGCGCTCGAGTTGGGTTGGCCTGCTGCGCGCCCGTACCGTGATGCCCTGTTGGCCGCGTCCTCAGGGCGCCCCCATCCGGGTGCGCTACCCTGACGGACATGAACCACACGTCTCGACGCTCGCTCCGCGGCCCGCTCGGCCGCTGCCTCGCGCTGGTCCTCGTACTGTCGTCGTTCGCCGGACACGCCCTGGCGCAAGACGACCCGCTGGCGTACCGCATCGAGATCTTCGTCGTCAGCCACGTCACGCGCGACGACGGCACGCGCGAGGAACGCTACAGCGAGACGACCGAAGCGCGACCCGGCCAGACGGTCGAGTACCGCATCTTCATCGAGAACGTCTCGGACACCACGTTGCCCGCGGGCTTGGTGCAGATCCGACTGCCGGTCCCCGAGGGGACCGAGTACGTCGCCAACTCTGCCACCCCGAGCTCAGACGATCTGCTGACCGAGTTCTCCGCCGATCGCGGGATGACGTTCTCCGAGCCGCCCGTGATCATCGGCGACGACGAGCTGCGCCGTGTGGCCGAGCCGAGCAGTTACGACGAGATCCGCTGGACGTTCTTCATCGAGCTCGAGCCGGGGCAGGAAGAGGCGCTCGTCTACCGCGTGATCGTGCGCTGAGCGACCGGATCGAGCGGCGCGTGTCCTGAGCGAGCGGCTCCGGCGGATGTCCGCCAGGGGCAGCCGCCCGCGCTGGTCAGTCCTGGAACTGCAGCTCGTAGAGCTTGCGGTAGTACCCGTCCGTGTGCTTCAGCAGTTCGAAGTGGTTGCCCTGCTCGATCAGCTTGCCCTTGCGCATGACCATGATCCGGTCGACGTCCTGGATCGTCGACAACCGGTGCGCGATCACGATGCTGGTGCGGCCTTGCATCAGCTTCTTCAGCGCGTCCTGGATCAACTCCTCGGTCTCGGTGTCGACGTTGGCGGTGGCCTCGTCGAGCACCAGGAGGATGTCGGGGTTCTGGACCAGGGCGCGGGCGAACGCGATCAGCTGCTTCTGACCCGTCGAGAAGCCGGCGCCGCGCTCGCGCACCGGAGTGTCGTAGCCCATCGGCAGGCGTGTGATGAAGGCGTGCGCGTTGACGAAAGTCGCCGCCTCGATCACCTGCTCGTCCGGGATCGACTCGTCGCCGAGGGTGATGTTGCTGCGGATGGTGCCGCTGAACAGGAACGGGTCTTGCAACACGATGCCGACGTGCTTGCGCAGCTGCACCTGGTCGTAGTCGCGCACGTCCTTGCCATCGATGCGGACGGCGCCGTGCTGCACGTCGTAGAAGCGGCTCACGAGGCTGATGATGGTGGTCTTGCCGGCGCCGGTGTGGCCGACGAAGGCGACGGACTCGCCCGGGGCGATGGTGAAGTCGACGCCCCGCAACACCCAGTCGTCGCCGTCGTAGGCGAAGTGCACGTCTTCGAAACGGACCTCGCCGCGGAAGCGGCCCTCGAACGCGAGCGGGTCGTCGCGGTCGACGATCTTCTCGGGCGTGTCGATCAGCGAGAAGATGCGCTCGGCCGAGGCCATCGCCTGCTGCAGCACGTTGAAGCGTTCCGAGAGCTCCTGCAGCGGCCGGAAGAACATCTGGGTGTACTGGATGAAGGCGATCAGCACGCCGATGGTGATGGTATCGACGGCGCCCGGACCGACCAGTTGGTAAGCGGCGAAGTAGAGCAGCATGGCGGTCGCGATCGCCCCCGCGAGGTTGACGCTGGGCCAGAACAGGCTGAACCAACGCACCTGCTCGTTGTAGCCGTCGAGCAGGTCGAGGTTGAGCTCGTCGAAACGCCTGGCGTTGCGGTCCTCGCGGTTGAAGAGCTGCACGGTCTTCATGCCGCTCAGGTTCTCGGCCAGGTAGGCGTTCGAGCGGCTGGTGCGCAGGCGCACCGCTCGGAACGCGTCGCGGATGCGTACGCGCAGGTAGTTGAGCGTGAAGAACAAGAGCGGCATCACCGTCAGCGCCACGAGCGCCAGACGCCAGTCGATGATGAACATGTAGATCATCAGACCGATGATCAGGCCGACGTCGGCGATCAGGCCCACGACGCCGTCGGTCATGGCCGTCTGGATCGACTCCACGTCGCTGGTGATGCGGGTGATCAGGCGACCGACCGGGGTGCGGTCGAAGAAGCCCATGTGGAGTTTCTGGATCTTGCCGAAGGTGTCGCGCCGCAGGTCGTAGATCACGTGCTGGCCGATCCACGCCACGGCGTAGGTGTAGCCGTAGCGCAGGCCGAAGTTGAGCACACGCAGGCCCAGGTAGATCAGCACGATCGTCATCAGGCCGGAGAGCCGCTCGTCGACGCTCAGCAGGTTCCAGGGGGCCGTCTCGGCGACGATGTAGCGGTCGACGGCGATCGCGATCAGGTTCGGGAAGGCTGGCACGAGCGCGGAGTACGTCACCAGCAGCGCGACCGCGAGCAGCATCGCCTTGCGGTACGGCTTCAGGTACTCCAGCAAGCGGCGGGCCAGGCCGCGGTCGAAGGCCGCGTCCATTGGGTTGCCGTCCTCGTCGAAACGACCCTCGGCGCGCAGCGCGGCGCGCTTGCCGGCGCGCTCGCGAGCGTGGCGGGCCTTCTCGACCTCGACGTCGTAGTTCGGGTCGTACATCCCGCCCACGTCGCTGGAGCCTCGGCGGGCGTCGTCGCGGTCGGCGTCGCGCCAGTGGTCGCCGGGCATCAGACCTCCTCCAGGTCGGCTTCGAGCTGCTGCCGACGCGCCATGTCGGCGTACCAGCCGTCGGCGGTCACGAGCGCATCGTGCGTGCCGTGCTCGCTGATGCGGCCATCTTCGAGCACGTACACGCGGTCGCAGTGCTCGAAGGCGGAGAGGCGGTGGGCGATCACGAGCGTGGTGCGCCCCTGCTGCACCTGCTGCAGCCCCTGCAGGATGGCGGCCTCGGTCTGGGTGTCGACCGCCGAGAGGGCGTCGTCGAAGATCAGGATGCTGGGGTCGCGGATGATGGC
>PWQI01000358.1 GCA_003556805.1 Trueperaceae bacterium
CCTCGGCCAGCCCGGCGCCGAGCGCGACGAGCGCGCCGTACCCGCCCAGCGAGTAGCCCGCGAGCGCCGCGTTCGAGGCGTCCCAGGCGCCCGCAAGGTCGGGGTGATCGCGCCCCCAGGTGGCGGCGGCGTCGAGCACCGCCGCGATGTCGAGCGGGCGGTGGTAGAGGGCGCCCAACACCGGTTCCATGTCGGCATGGGTGCTGCCGGTGTGATCGACGGCGAGCACCGCGTACCCCTTGCTTGCGAGGTGCTCGCCGAGCCACGAGAGCAGATAGCGCGAGCCTGGGTAGCCGTGCGACACCACCACCAGCGGCGCGCGCGAGCGCAGGGCCGGGGCGTCGCGGTAGGCGCGCCCGACACGCTCGAAGCCGACGGGTGGGCGCTCCGGGTCCTCCAGGCCACGCCCCAGATGGTCTCGGTACACGGCGAACGCCCCTTCGGCCACTGTGGCCGGGTACCAGGCTTCGACCGTGAGCTCGCGCGTCCCTCGGCGCGGCTCGTTCGCGGTGAGCGTGGCCGGCACGTCGAGCGCGTCGTCGATGTGCCACGACAGCGTCCGGACGCCGACGGGGTGCGGGCCGCGCGCGGCGAGTTCGGGTGCTCCGGGGGGCGTGTCGCCGGGGACGAGACGATCGGGTCGCATCGCCTGCCAGCCTACGCTCGGCGCTTCACGGCCATGTCAGCGCGAGGCACGGTCGAGTCGGTCGCGGAAGCCGTCGGACAGGAACTGCAGCGACAGCGCCGCGGTGGCGAGCACCAGGCCCGGCCCCATCGCCGCCCACGGCTGGCGCGTCAGGTACGAGCGGGCGTCTTGCAGCACGTTGCCCCACGACGGCGTCGGTAGCGGCACGCCTAGGCCCAGGAACGACAGCGAGGCCTCCACCAGCAGGAAGGTCGCCGCGGTCGAGGCCGCCTGCACCGCCAGAGCGCCGAGGAAGTTCGGCAGCGCGTGGCGGAACAGCAGCCGCGCACGAGACGCCCCCAGCGCGGTGCCTGCCAGGACGTAGTCGCGCCGCAGCTCGGTTCGCGTGTACGCCCGAACCAGCCGGAAGAACAGCGGCGAACCCGCGATGCCGAGCGCCAACACCGTTTGCCACACACCACCGCCGAGGATCGTCACCAGCAGCAGCACCAGCAGGAAGCCGGGGAACGCCAGCAGCGCGTCGAAACCGCGCGTGAGCACGACATCGGTGAGTCCCCGCAGACCTGCTGCGGCCAGACCCGTCGCCAAGCCGAGCGTCACGGCCAGCGCGGTCGCGCCCAGCGTGATCGCGAGCGAGACGCGCCCGCCGGCGAGCGACCTGGCCAGCACGTCGCGCCCCAGGCCATCGGTGCCCAGCCAGTGCTCCGCCGACGGCGCGGCGTAGCGCACCAGGTAGTTAGGCCTAATCGGGTCGTGCGGCACGAGCAGTGGGCCGACCAGGGCCGAGGCGACGATGAGCGTCGCCAGCACGGTCCCGAGCCGGGCGCGGTTCACTCATACCTCAGGCGCGGGTCGGCGACGAGCTGGAGCAGGTCGGCGAGCCAGTTGACGAGGATGTACACCGTCACCGCGAGGATCGTCACGCCCTGCACCACGGGGTAGTCGCGGGCACCGATCGAGCCGAGCAGCGTGAGGCCGAGGCCGGGCAGGCCGAACACTTGCTCCACGACGATGGTGCCCGTGATGAGGCCGCCGAGCTCGAGCGCCAGGAGCGGCAGCAGGCCGGGCAGGGCGTTGGCCGCCACGTGCCGCGTGACGCCACGCGGACCCACGCCCTTCGAGCGGGCGGTGCGCACGAACTCTGCCGCCATCGCGTCGAGCACGCGCGCACGCGTGAGGCGCGCGATCTGGGCGGCGCGTGGGATCGCGAGGGTCACGGCCGGCAGCGTCAGATGCCACAGCCGCACGCCGATGTCGCCCTCCACCGGGTACCCGATCACCGGGAACGCCCCGAGCTGCACCGCGAAGAGCAGGATCAAAAGGAAGCCGAGCCAGAACTCGGGGAGCGCCAAACCGACCGTCGTGAACCCGAGCGCGGTGCCGTCGACGGCGCCACCGCGCATGCGACCCGCGAGCATGCCGAGGCCGATGCCCACGGCGAGCGACAGCGTGAACGCGAACGCCGCCAGCGAGAGCGTGACGGGTAGGCGGTCTTGGATCACGCGCGTGACGGGCCGCCGCTCGCGGATCGACGAGCCCAGGTCGCCCCGCAGCAGCTGCCCCCAGTAGGCGCCGTACTGCGCGAGCAGCGGCCGATCGAGGCCCAAGTCGCGACGGATCGCCTCGACCTGCGCCTGCTCCGTGTCCAGACCACCGAGGATGGCCGCGGCGTCGCCCGGAAGCGCGCGCATGGCGACGAAGACCAGCGACAGCACCACGAACATGGTGATCGTGACGCTGACGGTCTGCGTAAGCGCGAAGCGGAACATGGGACGAGGGTCAGCCTACGACGCGCGGGGGCGCCCCGGGCCCGCGTGCCCGAGCCGCCCCCGCGACGTGCGCGCTGCGCGAGCCGGCGTCAGCGAAGCGTGACGCCGCGCAGGTCGAAGGTGTCGAGCAGGGGCGTGATCCAGAAGCCGTCGACGTCGCTGGTCCTTGCGAAGGTGGTGAAGGGCGTACCGATGTAGATGAACGGCGCCTCGTCGTGCAGGCGCGCGAGCGCCTGGGCGTAGAGCGAGCGGCGCATCTCGGCGTCGGTGATCACGCCGGCGCGCTCGATCCAGCCGGCCACCTCGGCGTTGTCGTAACCGCTGTAGGTGCGTTCTGGGTCGCCGTACCCGTTCAAGCGGCCGCTGGCATCGAGCTTGCCGGTGTGGCCGATGACGGTCGCGTCGAAGTCGCGCGGACCGCCGAACACCTCACCGAGCCACACGCCCCACTCGACGATGCGGATCTCGGCCGTGACGCCGACCTCACGCAGGTAGTCCTGGATCATCTGGCCGGCGACGATGTGCGGCTCGAACGGCTGTGGCAGCGCCAAGTCGATGGTCCAGTTCTGCGGGACGCCTGCGGCGCCCAACAGGTCGCGGGCACGCTCCGGGTCGTACGGGTAGGCCTCGATGAAGTCCGGCAGCCAGGGGCTGCCCGCTTCCATGAACGTGCCGATCGTGAAGCCACCGCCGTACGCGACCTCCATGATGGTCTCGGCGTCCACGGCGTAGTTCAGCGCGCGGCGCACGCGTGCGTCGTCCAGGTACGGCCGCCGGTTGTTCAGTGCGGACACGAGCGCGAGGCCCGACGGACCCTGCTCGAGCACGAAGCGGGGGTCGGACTCGATCGCCGGCCAGTCGACGGCGGCGACGTCGACGGCGATGTGGAACTCGCCCGTCTGCAGGCCCTGCCACTGCACCGCGGCGTCGGCGACGAAGCGGATGACCACCTCGTCGACCGCCGGCGCGCCTTGGTAGTAGTCGGGGTTGGCCGCGAGCCGCACGAAGCTGTCGCGCACCCACTCGCGGAACACGAACGGTCCCGTGCCGATGGGTCGGTTGCCGAAGTCGTGGCCTGCCTCGATCAGCGCCGCGGGAACGATCGCCCCCCAGCCGCTGGCGAGAGAGTCGAGCAGCGCCGGCGCTGGCCGCGAGAGCGCGAGCACCAGCGTGCGCTCGTCCGGGGTGTCGATCCGCTCGATCATCTCGAACTCGTTCGCCTTGGGCGAGCCGTCGCCTTGCAGGCGCCGGATGCTCGCGGCCGCATCGGCCGAGGTCAACTCGCTGCCGTCGTGGAAGCGCACGCCCTCGTGCAACACGAAGGTGAGCGTCAGGCCATCCGTGGTGATCGTCCACGACTCGGCCAACGCCGGCACCACGACGCCGCTCTGGTCGGGTTCGACCAGCGTGTCGTAGATCGACTTCGACGTCTGGAAGGACGACGTCGCGGAGGTCACGTGTGGGTCGAGGGTGTCGGGCTGCGCGGCGGTCGCGACCGTCACCGAGCGGGCCGAAGCGGCGCCCCAGGCGGTCGCGAGCACGGTGACCAGGACGAGGACGAGGCTGCGAACGGTTCGTGTCATACGGTCCCTCCGGCAGGTGGCGAGCGGGCTGGCCCAAGCCTAGCCGAGGCCGCGACGGAGCGTGGTCGCGCGGCGCGTGCATCGGGCCCTGCGTGACGCTACCAGCCGCCCGTCACGCACCGGTCAGCGCTCACCGGCGCCGCTACGGACCGCGGCGCCCGCGCGGCCAC
>PWQI01000262.1 GCA_003556805.1 Trueperaceae bacterium
AGGTCGACGCCCCCGTCGGGAACCACGACCACACACCAGAATGCGAACAGGGCGACGCTCGTCTTCAGGGTGCGCACGGACGACGACCTCCGCCGTTCAGCGAGAGGGTACGAGCGTGAACGCGGCCACGGGAGCGGCGTGGTGCGTCTACGACGACGCCGGCCGAGGGGGCTCGGCCGGTCGAAACGGGTTCACCCGTATCGTGGCCCGTGCCCGCCGCCGGCGCCAGGGACAGATGCCGCGGGGCCGCTGCCTGGTCACGCGGCGGTACGCTGGCAGCACGTCAGCTGAAGTACGGGGGTTCGACCCATGATCGATGGAGATGTCACCTCGCCGCTACGGGCCGTGCTGCGCGCGGTCGTCGCGCGCGACCCACACGAGCGAGCGTTCCACCGAGCCGTGCACGACGTGTTCGCGTCGCTCGGGCCGCTGTGCGAGGAGCACCCGGAGTACGCCGAGGCGGGTGTGTTCACGCGCCTGGTCGAGGCCGAGCGCCAACTGTTGTTCCGCGTCCCCTGGGTCGATGACACCGGCGCGGTGCGCGTGCAGCGCGGCTACCGCGTCGGCTGGAGCAGCGCGCTCGGGCCGTACAAGGGCGGGTTGCGCTTCCACCCGAAGGTCGACCTCGCTGGGATCAAGGCGCTGGCCTTCGAGCAAACGGTCAAGAACGCCCTCACCGGCCTCGCGATCGGTGGCGCAAAGGGCGGCGCCGACTTCGACCCCAAGGGCAAGAGCGAGGGCGAGGTGATGCGCTTCTGCCAGAGCTTCATGACCGTGCTGCAGCATCACCTGGGCGAGCACGAGGACGTGCCGGCGGGCGACATGGGCGTGGGCGAGCGCGAGCTCGGCTTCATGTACGGCCAGTACCTGCGCCTGACCAGGCGCTACGAGGCGGGGACGCTGACCGGCAAGGGCGTCGGCTGGGGTGGTTCCGCCGGCCGCACGCAGGCCACCGGATACGGCGCCGTGTACTTCCTCGAGCACGCCCTCCACGAGCGCGACGAAGGGCTCGACGGGAAGCGAGCTGTCGTGTCGGGGAGCGGCAACGTGGCGATCTACGCGATGGAGAAGCTCGCCGAGCTCGGCGCCACGGTGGTCGCCTGCTCCGACTCGAGTGGCACCATCGTCGACGAGGAGGGCATCGACGTCGAGCTCGTCAAGGCGCTCAAGGAGCGGCGCCGCGAGCGCCTCTCGGTGTACGCCGAGGAGCGCTCGCACGCCGAGTACCGCGACGGCGCGACGGTGTGGGACGTGCCGTGCGACCTCGCGCTGCCGTGCGCGACGCAGGACGAACTCGCCGAGCACGACGCGCGCCAACTCGTCGGCAACGGCTGCATGGCCGTCGCAGAGGGCGCGAACATGCCGTGTACCACGGAGGCCATCGACGTGTTCCGGGAGGCCGGCACCGTCTTCTGTCCCGGCAAGGCGGCGAACGCCGGCGGCGTCAGCGTTTCGGTGCTGGAGATGCAACAGAACGCGCGCCGCGAGACGTGGAGCTTCGACCACGTCGACGCGCGCCTGCGCGAGGTGATGCACGACGTGTTCAGGCGCTGCCACGAGACCGCCGAAGCGTACGGGTCACCGCGCGACTACGTGGTGGGCGCCAACGTGGCCGGGGTGCGGCGCGTCGCTGAGGCCATGCTGGCGCTGGGCGTGACGTGACGGGCCCCGCCGCGGTCAGCAGCGACGCCTACGCGCCGCAGGCCGTCGCGCTGCGCGTGCGCGACGCGGGCGTGACGAAGCTCCGCAGACCAGCCTTCCCCACCTTCGTCCTGAGCGTGTTGGCGGGCGCGTTCATCGCGTTGGGCTCACTCTTCTTCGTGGTCGTCGTGACCGACAGCAGTCTGGGCTTCGGCATCACGCGCATGCTCGGCGGGATCGCCTTCAGCCTCGGCCTGATCCTGGTCGTGATCGCTGGGGCCGAGCTGTTCACGGGCAACGTCCTGATCGCGATGGCGTGGGCGTCGCGGCTGGTCGGCACGGCCGAGGTGCTGCGGCACTGGGGCCTCACGTTCGTGGGCAACGCCGTCGGCGCGCTCGGCACCGTGGCGCTGGTGTGGCTCGGCGGGATCCACACGTTCGCGGGCGGCGACGTCGGCGCCACCGTCCTCGCCGTCGCCGAGCACAAGACCGGCCTGGGGGTGGTGGCGCTGCTGGCGCTCGGCACCCTCTGCAATGCGCTCGTGTGCCTGGCGGTGTGGCTGGCGCAGGCGGCGCGCAGCGTGACCGACAAGGTGCTCGCCATCGTCTTCCCCATCAGCGCCTTCGTGGCGGTGGGCGCCGAGCACTCGATCGCCAACCTCTTCTTGCTGCCGTGGGCGTGGGTCCTCGCTGGCTTCGACCCCAGCCTGGGCGCCGCCTCGCTCGTCAACGTGGCAGCGGTGACCGTCGGCAACGTGCTCGGCGGGACGGTCCTGGTCGCCGGGGTGTACTGGCTGGCGTACCTGCGGGGGGCGTCCGCCGAGACCTGAGCGCCCCCGACCCACCCTGTGTGTGCGTGCCGCGACGCCGTGGTCAGCCTGTGCCCGCGGCGGTCCCCACCTGGCGCTCCAGCGCAGCGCTGTCGAGCACCTCCCACACCTCGACGAGCACGTCGTCGTCGAAACGCAGGAAGAACACGTGGTCCACGGCGATGGCGTTCCCGCTCGGCGTCGTGCCGCGCCACGGGCCGAGGTGCGTGCCGGTGAGCGTCGAACGGATCGCGACCACCGCGTCCTCGGCGATGACCTCGTGGAGCACGAAGCAGAGATCCGGAAAGCCCTGCCGCCACGTGGCGACGATTCGTTCGAGCTCACCCACGGTCATCTCGCGGGCGATTCCATGCACGTGGAAGGTGAACGTCGGCGCGAAGACGCGCCTCAAGCCCTCGAACTCACCTCGGTTCCAGCCGTCCTCGAAGATCGCGATCGCCGCCGCGCGGTTGCCCGAGGGCCGCCGATGACCTCGCGTCATGCGGGGCACGATAGCGGACACGTCCCGGCGGGGCCGCGGCCGCCAGCGGCGACTCGGCGCCGCGCCGCCGCCCGACGATGAAGCGCGCTTCAGACGGTGCGCACGGTGGATCACGGCGCCCCCTGCTAGCCTTCGGGCATCGAGGGGGAGTTCCCATGGCACGAATCACGCCCCGTTCCACCCTGATCCTGACGGCCCTGCTGCTCGTCTCGCTCGCCATCGCGCAGCGCATCGTCGTCGAACCGCAGGCGATCGTCGTCAACCCCGTGCCCGCGTTCGACGTCGAGGTCTGGGTCGATCGCGACCCGTCGGGCCGCGAGGAACCGGCGTACGCCGTCGGCGAGCCGATCGAGATCACCGTGCGCACCAGCGAGGACGCCTACGTGTACCTCTACAGCATCGGCGCAGCGGGCGAAGTCGTGCAGATCCTGCCCAACCGGTACGACGACGGCGGGCGCGATCCCTTCGTGCGCGCCGGCGTCACGCGCACCTTCCCGCCGCAGGGCTCGCGCTACGCCTTCGTGGTCGAGCCGCCGTCCGGCCTCGCCAAGGTGATCGCCGTGGCGTCGCGCGAGCGGCTCGACACGGACACGCTCGCGTCGTTCACGAGCGAGGCGGCCTTCACGGCGACGTCGCGCCTGGGCGAGGAGGGCTTCGCGCGAGCGCTCGCGATCATCGTGGAGCCGCTACCGCAGGAATCGTGGGTCACGGACACCGCGCTGTACCACGTGGGCCGACGACCGGCGCAGGGTGCGTTCGGCACGATCGCGGTCACCTCGCGGCCCGCGAACGCCGAGGTGTTCGTCGATGGCGCGTTCGCGGGGTTCACGCCGCTTCGCTACGGTGTGCGCCCGGGCTCGTACGAGGTGGACGTGCGCGCGGCCGCGCACTCGAGCGCGCGCGAGACGGTGGTGGTGCAGCCCGATCGCGTCTCGGACGTCGATGTGGCGCTCAGGCCAGAGGCGCCTCCGGTCGCGCCCTGGGCCGAGCCGATCAACCCGTTCCTCGGGTTGCTCCCCTACCCCGGCTCCGAGGTGACGCGTCAGAGCATCGACGGCCGCGACTCGGAGACGGCGTTCACCACCTCGGCGCGACTCCGCGACGTCTACGAGCACTTCCACGCACAGTTGATCGCCGACGGTTGGCGACGCATCGACCTC
>PWQI01000206.1 GCA_003556805.1 Trueperaceae bacterium
ATGCGCGGCGGCCGTCGCGTTCGCGTGGTCCACCATGGCCACCGCGCAGGCGCCCGCTGAGCTCGCCTACGACGTGGAGGTGAAGGTCGCGTACAACGGGGAGGACGTCTTCTGGCAGGTGTCATGGCCCACCGAGACGCCGTCGCTGCTCCACGACGTCAGCGTGTTCCGCGACGGCCAGTGGGTACGCGTCAACAGCGGAGGCGTGATCGGCTCCGAGGACCGTTTCACGATCATGGTCGACCAGGGCACCGTCGCCGGGTTCGCGAACCTCGGTTGCTACGCGACGTGCCACGCCCCTGTGCGCTCGCTCGACACCGCCGTCGGTGGCGACGCCCTCGCCGATCACCCGGCGTACGGCCAGATCGGTCGCAACGACATCCGCAAGTACATCCCCGACTCGCGCATCGGCAACATGTGGTGGGAGACGGCCTGGGACGCCGTGAAACCACCGGAGATGCTCGAAGACCTGCGTGAGCAGGGCGTGTTCCTCGACCTGTGGCACTGGCGGGCGGCCCGGAGCGGGTCGATGGGGTTCGCAGACGACCAGTACGTGCTCGAGCACCGCATCAACGACTCCGGCTCGGGCCCCAACACCAGCAATGTCGCCGACGGGGTGCCGCTGCGGATGTTCGACCCCGAGAAGGTCGGCTTCGCTGCGCTCCGCTACGACGACATCCCGAACCTGACCACGGCCGACGTCTACAACCTCACCACCGAGAACTCGATCGAGTTCGATCCCGACTACGAGTGGCAAGAAGGTGACGTCATTCCACGCCTGATGATCCGCGAGCCCACCGGCGCCCGTGGCTCCACCACAGCCGATGGGCAATGGGCCGACGGTCGCTGGACCCTCGAGATGCAGCGGGCGATGGACCCGGGCAACCCGCTCGTCGACATCCCGTTCGAGCTCGGCCGGACGTACAACGTCGCCTTCGGCATCTTCCGCGACTTCACCGGCACCCGCTATCACCACATCTCCTACCCGCTCAAGCTCGGCATCGGTACGCCGGGTGCCCAGCTCACGGCCGTCAGCTTCCTCGGTGATCGTCCCGATTGGGACGAGATCGAAGCGACGACGATCCCCGTCTTCTACCCGGCTCAGGTGACCATGGATTGGCTCTTGAGTGACGAGCACGTGGTGGGCTGGGAGATGCGCGCGGACACGGCGAGCTGCGCCGCCTGCCACGGCGCGACGCTCGAGGACGTTCGCTGGCTGTCCGAGCAATCGATCGACGCGACGGGCGAATGAGCGCCTAGCGCCTCGATACCTCGTACGCACGCGACGTGCCGCCTCGGAGCGCTCCGAGGCGGCACGTCGCGTGTCAGGGATCGCGAGGGCGAACGAGGAGGCGCAGGCCGTTCGCCACCACCAGCAGCGTGCCACCCTCGTGACCGACCACGGCGAGCGGGAGCGGCAGGTCACCGAACAGCGTGAAGCCGACCAGGACCACCATCGCGCCGAGTGCGAACACCAGGTTCTGCCGCACGATGCGGTTGGCGCGGCGCGACAAGCGGTAGGCCATCTCGAGTCGGCCGAGGTCGTCGGCGAGCAGCGCGACGTCGGCGGTCTCGATCGCGACGTCGCTCCCGGCGGCGCCCATGGCGATGCCGACGTCGGCGCGGGCCAACGCCGCCGCGTCGTTGACGCCGTCGCCCACGTACGCCACGGGCCCGCCCTCGCGCAGCTCCGCCACGATCCGGAGCTTGTCCTCCGGGAGCAGATCGGCGTGGATGTCGTCCGCCGCCAACCCGACCTGCTCGCCCACCGCGCGCGCGACGCCGGAGTGATCGCCGGTCAGCATCGCCACCCGCCTGACGCCGGCGGCGCGCAGGCGCGCGACGGCGCTCGCGGCGCTCGGCCGCAGCGTGTCCTCGACGGCGAGCACGCCGCGCACGGCGTCGGCGTCACCGACGAGCATCAGCGTGGCGCCTCGGGCCTCGAGCGCTCGGACGGGTTCGTCGAGCGACGCTGGCAGCGTGAGCCCCTGGGCGTCCATCAAGCGGCGGTTGCCGGCCCACACCGCGCGACCGTCGATGCTCGCGCGCACACCCTGGCCCGGCACGGCGACGGTGTCGCCCGCGGTCTTGATCGTGACGCCGCGCCGCTCGGCCTCGCCGGTCACGGCGCGTGCGATGGGATGCTCGGAACGCGCCTCGATCGCTCCGGCGAGCGCCAGCAGCGCGTCGCCATCACCGTCCACGGCGACCACCTCGGTGACCTTCGGTCGACCGAACGTCAGCGTGCCGGTCTTGTCGAACGCCAGGGTGGTGCTCTTGCCCAGGGTCTCGAGCGCACCGCCGCCCTTGAACAGCACGCCTCCCCGGGCTGCAGCAGCGAGCGCCGACAGCACCGCGGCGGGCACGCTGATCACGACCGCACACGGGCTGGCAGCCACGAGCAGCGTGGCCGTGGTGTAGAGCGCGCTGCCGTACTCGCGCCCCAGCGCGAGCAGGACGACGAACGCGAGCGCACTGCCGGCAAGGACGATCACGGTGTAGCGCCGTCCGAACCACTCGCCGATGCGCTGGCTGGGCGAGCGCTGCGAACGCGCCTCGGTCACCAGCGCGATCATGCGCGCGACGGTCGACTCGCCCGCAGGCTTCGTCACCTCGACCGCGATGGCGCCGTGGCCGTTGACCGTGGCGGCGAACACGTCGTCGCCGACGGCCTTGTCGACCGGCACGCTCTCGCCGGTGATCGCCGCCTGATCGACGGCGCTGGCGCCCTCGACCAGCCGTCCGTCGGCGGGCAGCCGCTCGCCGGGCGCGACCTCGATCACGTCACCGGGCACGAGCTCGTCGACCCCCACCTCCTCGACCTCGCCGCGCTCGTTGCGGCGCTGCGCGACGTCGGGCCGGAGCTGCAAGAGCGCGTCCACGGCGCGCTTCGTGCGCCCCATTGCGAAGTCCTCGAGGGTGCCGGCGAGGCTGAACAGGAAGAGCAGGATCGCGCCGTCGCGCGCCTCGCCGACCGCTGCGGCCGCGAGCGCGGCCGTCACCATCAACAGGTCGATGTCGAGCGCACCCTTGCGGAGCGATCGGAGCGCCTCGACCCCGGCCGGGAGCCCGCCGGCGAGGTACGCGAGCAGGTACGCGCCGCCGGCGACCCACGACGGGGCGTCGAGGAGCCACGCGACGACACCCGTGACGAGGCCGACACCGGTGACGGCGGTGAGGATGACATCGCGCTGGAGGGCGCGGGCGTCGACGTCGTGGTCCATGACCCTCCTGGGGGCCGAGCCTCCGCGCCGACGGCGCGATGGGCGCTACGTGCCCCACGGTACGCCCCATCATGCCGATCCGACGGTCATCGCAGCACGGCCGGACGTCCCCGCGGTCATGACCGGAGTCCCGCCCTCATTCGTTCCCCGCTCGGTCGTGCCACCGTACGCACATGCCGTCGCTCGCATCGCTCACCAGCGCATACGCCAGGCACGTCGTCCTGGCGATCGGCGCGCTCGCCGCGCTCACGACCGGGCACGCGCAGTCGCTCCCCGACCCGAGCCTCCCCGTGCTGACGCCCGCGTGGGAGACGCTGTCGTGTCCCGTTCGGACGGCGCCGGAGACGGGCGACGCCGCCTCGCTGATGGCCTTCGAGCAGCGCCAGCGCTACCGCGACGTGCTCGGCACCTACCTGGCGCGGTTGCCGGAGCAGGTCGACATGGCACTGCTCATGCCCGTCCCGAGCGTGCGCGTGGCCCAGATCGCCGACACCTACGCGGCGGCGCGCGACGGCGGCCGTTCCCACGAGGGCCAAGACGTGTTCGCGCCGCGCGGGACGCCCGTCGTGTCGGCCACGGCGGGACTCGTGTACGAGATGAGCGGCCGCTTCCGCGGTGGCCGCTCGGTGATGGTGCTCGGGCCAGGCGCGCGGCGCTACTTCTACACCCACCTCGAGGCGTACGCCGAGGGCCTGCGGGAGGGGCAGTGGGTGGAGGCGGGAACGCTGCTCGGGTACGTGGGCAACGACGGCAACGCCGCGACGACGCCGCCGCACCTGCACTTCGGTGTGTACGACTTCGACCCCACGAGTTGCCGGTTCCGCGCGTTCGACCCGCTGCCGTTGATGGTCGATCGGCTGCCAGCACCCGACGAGGCGTCGCGCTAG
>PWQI01000167.1 GCA_003556805.1 Trueperaceae bacterium
AGCCGCTCGTGTACGGCCTCGCCTTCTCCGACGCCCTGGCGCACCCCGAGACGATGATGGTCGACCGGCCCGCGAGCTACGCCGGCTACGCGCCGCGCAACTTCGACCACACCTTCCGCGGGCCCGTCAGCGCCCGCGAGGCCCTGCAGGTCTCGCTCAACATGCCGGTGGTGGAACTGACGCACGCGCTCGGTCCCGCGCGCCTCATGGCGGCGATGCGGCAGGCGGGGGTCGGGGCAGCCGTGCCCGGCGACGCGCCCGGTCTCGCCGTGAGCCTCGGCGGCATCGGCGTGAGCTTGGAGGGGTTGGTGCGGCTCTACGCTGCGATCGCTCGGGGCGGCGTGGCGGTCGCGCTCAGCGCCGTCGCCGCCACCGACGACCCGACCACGGCCGATCCACGGGCGCGCCTCATGACACCGCAGGCCGCATGGCACGTGGGCGACATCCTCGCCGCGGCACCTCGCCCCGCGCGCCTGCCGGACTGGCCGCTGGCGTTCAAGACCGGTACCTCGCACGGCCACCGCGACGCCCTCGCGCTCGGCTTCGACGGTGCGCACGTGGTGGGCGTGTGGGCGGGCCGCGCGGACGGCGCGTCCGTCCCAGGGTTGTACGGCATCGACGTGGCGGCCCCCGTGCTGTTCGAGGTCTTCGCGCGGCTGGGTGACGGGCCGGTCGCGTTGCCTCCCGCACCGCCGGGCACGCTACGTACCACGAACGCTCAGCTGCCGCCGCCGCTGCGACGGTTCGGGGCGAGACTGGTCGAACCCGACGACGCGCCGCGGCTCGCCTTCCCGCCCGACGGGGCCTCGCTCGTGCCGCTCGCCGGCGGCGTGGTGGCACGGGTCGAGCGCGGCCTGGCGCCCTTCACCTGGTTCGCCAACGACGAGCCCGTGATGCTCGGCAGCTTCGAGCGTGAGACGCGGCTGGCGCTCGACGGCCCAGGCTTCGTCACGCTGGCGGTCGTCGACGCGCAAGGGCGGGCGGCGCGGGTGCGCATCGAGGTGCGCTGACGGCCCCCTCACGCGAACCTTGGTCACGGTCTCGGTTCAACGCGTGCGCATCGGATCGAGCGCGGCCACGAGGGCCCGCACCGTCTCCACCGTCTGCCGCTGCTGCTGCTCGCGATCGATGCTGGCCATACCGTCGCCCGACTGGGGCCCGTAGTGCCCGAACCCGGCGTGGTTACCGCCATCGATCACGATCAGTTCCGTGCCTGGCGGCAACCGTGCGAGCGACGCCTCGAACCCCTCGGGTTGCGTGACGCCGTTCTCGGTCCCGTAGGTCGAGACGGCCCGGATCGGGAGGGTCGAGAGATCGGTCGACGCCGCCGGGTACGACGCGAGCAGCACGAGGCCGGCGACCGCGTCCGGGTTGCCCTTGACGAACTCGGCCGCCATCGCGCCGCCAAGAGAGTGGCCGGCGATCAGCCACGTCTCCACGTCGGGGAACGCCTCGATGACGCGCCCGGCGCGGCCGATGCCGAACACCGCCAGGTCGAGCGGCATCGGCACCAGCACCGTGTGCAGACCATCGTCCGCGAAGCGACGCATCAGCGGCGCGTACGCCGCCGCGTCCACCAAGCCGCCGGGGTAGAACACCAGCCCAACGGCCGTCGGCGCTTCGGGCGCGAAGACGTACCAGCCGCGCATGCGCTCGGCACCCTGCGCCACCGCGACCGCTTCCGGGAAGGCGGCGTAGCGGGCCACGCGCGTCCAGCCGTAGAAGGCGATCGGCACCAGCACCGCGAGCACGGCCAGCGTCAACCCGACGACTCTGATCACCTTGCGCATCGACACCTCGTCCCGCGGCGCACGCGCCGCTCATGCGCGCGTCCAGCCCGACGAGTGTACCGGCGCGCCCTGGCGCGCCATCGTGTCGCCGGGTCCGGTCGCGCCGTGAGCGAGCCCTCGACTGGGTGCTGACCGCCGGTCGACGCGTGGATCACGGCGGTACCGTGCGGTCATGAGGATCATCACGATCGCGCTTCTGGCGCTCGCGCTCGCCGCCTGCGTCCCCACCGTCGATGGCGTCGGCGACGACAGCGTCATCCCCGGCGCCCGTGTCGCGTCGGCCCCGTTCGGAGACCTCACCACCGGCTACGAGGTGCTCGGCTCGGGCCCGCCCGTGGTCATGGTCCACGGCATCGGCGGTGGCTCGAGCGTGTTCCAGTACCGCCTCAACGCCCCCGCGGTGGCGGCGGCCGGCTACCGCGTCTACGCCCTCGACCTGCTCGGTTTCGGCCGCTCGTCGCGCCCCGAGCAACGCAGCACCCAGGACGACCTGGTCGCACAGGTGACGTCGTTCCTCGAGGACGTCGTCGGTCAGCCGGCGGTCCTGGTCGCGAACGGGCTCTCCGCCGCCCACGCGATCCGCATCGCCGCGGAGCGCCCCGACCTCGTGTCCGGCCTCGCGCTGATCGCCCCCACGGGCTACCGGAGCCTGAACCGGCCTCAGGACGCCTCGCGCGAGCGCGTCTTCGAGGTGCTCGCGAACCCCGTGGTGAGCGAGCTGGCGACCGGCTTCCTCGTCGACGAGGGCTCGCAGCGCTTCTTCCTCCTCGACGCTTACGCCTCGCGCGACAGCCTCACCGACGAGGTGCTCGCGGTCTACGACCGCAACCTCCGGCTGGAGGGGGCGCGTTGGATCGTGTTCTCGTTCATCAGCGGTAGCCTCGACCAGGACGTGAGCGCACTGTGGCCCGCCACCACGCAACCGGCGCTGCTGGTGTGGGGCACGACGGGCGGCTTCAGCTCCTTCGAGGACGCCGAGGACTTCGCGCTGGCCCGGCCCGACGCCCGATTGCTGCTGCTGCGCGACGCGGCGCTGCTCCCGAACGAGGAGCGGAGCGAAGCGTTCAACGAGGCGCTGCTGCGCTTCCTGGCCGACGTTCGGCCATGAAGGACAGGGCCACCCACGCGAGGCAGGCACCGATCAGGACCATACCGAACGAGGGGGGCGAGAACACGCTGAGACCGACACCGAGGTGGAGCACCGCGCCGAGCGCGAGCAGCGTCAGCAGGTACCAGCGCAGGGCCGCGGCGGCCCAGCGGCGTCCGCGCAGCATGAGCGTGCCGAGGACGGCGGGCGCCAGCGCCGGCGCGGCGACGAGCGCGAGCAGCAACCCGGCGAAGGCCTCGTCCCGAGACGACAGGTAGCCCGCGACCCCGGAGACCGTTGCGACAACGCCCGCGACGATGGCGGTCAGGGCCAACGCTCGCTGGAGCGGGTGCATCCTGCTACCGCACCCCGCTGCCGGTGCCGCCGCCGTGGCCGAGCGGGTCCGATGGGAGCACCGGCGTCACGCTCGTGGCCTCGGACGGAGCGTGTTCGAGGTGCGCTCGATGGCCTCGGCCCCAGACCCGTTCACGCATCGGCCGGATGCATACGCGTCGCCGCGATCAAGAGCGCGTGGATCGAGGCCGCGTGCGTCTCGAGCGCCGCGTTAGAGCGCAGCTTCACGTGCCGCAGCAGCTTCCCGCTCCCCTCGAGCACGCCGTCGGGGTCGTCGAGCTTCACGCCCTCCTTGAAGAACAGCGACACCCACCCTTTGTGCGCCTGCAGCGCCGCCATCCCCCAGCCGCCGTAGCCGTACTGCCGGGCACCGTACCCGAGCGCGCCGTCGACCAGGTCGACCTCGTAGCGCACGTCCGGAGCCGCCTCGAGCACGATCGCATGCGCGGCTAGGTAGAGCGCCTCGTGCTGCGGCTGCACGCGCTGGATCACCTCGCGCAGCCCGTCGGCCGAGGGCATCGCGGTGTGAGGGTGCTGCTTGCTCGTCGCCATGGGCGCTCAGCATAGACGGTTCGTGGAGCGGCGCGACGCTGGCTTGGTTGGAGCGCAGTGCCTCCAGGTCGCCCACGAACCGCGCGATCGTCATGCGGTCATCGGACAGCCCGCACGCGCAAGACGTCCCACCTCCGCGTTGGCACCCATGCGCCACCAGGACGTGTTGCTCGAGCTCGAGAACGAGTCGTCGGAGCGCGCCGAGGTCGGGCGTTCCCGGGCGGCACGGCGCAGCGCAGCCGGGCTCGTGCCGATGTCATGACCATGCTCTAAGACCATGGTCGTATCATGTCGACGGAGGTCTGCTCGA
>PWQI01000402.1 GCA_003556805.1 Trueperaceae bacterium
CGGACGATGTCGGGCGTGCACACGGCTTGGTCGGCGCGGGCGCGCGGCGCGTCGACGCCGATGCCCATGTACACCTTCGCCTTGCCGCCCACCCCGCGCACGGCGTCGGCGCATTGGCCGTGGACGTACGTGTCGGGGTCCATCCCCGCCCGCACGACCTCGTCCCACGGCGCCTCTTCCAGGCCGAGGAGCTTGTACATGATCGGCGTCATCTCCTGCGGCGTCAGGTCGCGCAAGATGCTCTTGTGTAGCTCGCTCTGCTCACCGTGGTAGATCAGCCCCGACTGGTGCTGGTAGGTGATCGGCTTCACCCAGTCGGCGTAGGTGGTCTGTTCATCCCAGGGCCATTGCGCTTTGCGGAAGGGGTTGAAGTGGTTGCGGTTCCACACGTTCAGGCCGAAGGAGAGGTCGGGGTTGCACCACTTGACGAGGCCGTACAGCTCGCGATCTAGGTCCTTGTTGCGCTCCAGCCAGAAGCGCTCCCACAGCAGGATCTCGGGGTTGCGGAGCAGTACGCGCAGGAACTCGATGAAGGCGCCGTCGACGAAGGTCTCGCCAGCGCGAGCGTGCTGGAAGTATCGGTACACCTCTCGGAAGGCGATCCGCACGCGTTCGACGTCGATGCCGCGCTCGATCGCCTCGCGCCGCGCCGGCTGGCTGAAGTCCGTCGGCGCCTGACCGGCGATCAGCTGGTCGAGCGGGCTGCGGCGTTCGTTGCACCACATGACGCCGTCGAGGTCGTAGTTGCGGACTTGGTCCTCGACCATCGACAGGATCCAGTTGCGGTAGTCGGGGTTGCTGGTGCTCGGTTCGCCACCGATACGCCCGAACACGTCCACTTCGAGGCATTGCGGCAGGTTGGGGATCTCGACGTTGTTCACCGAACCGTGCCCGGCGTACTTGAAGAAGGGCTCCATCAACTCGATGAACCCCTGCATGCCGCGCGCCCGTGCCGCCGGGATCACCATGTCGAGGACGTTGCGGCCCGCCATCTCCGGATCCTTCGCCTTGAAGTCCTTGATCGTCGTGTTGGCGTAGTAGCGCGGGTCGGGGTCGAAGTAGGCACCGCCCTTCATGGCGAAGGGTTCGGGCACGCCGTGGTCGGGCCACCCGTCGAGCGCGTGCGAGATGCTGCGACCGGCCTTGAGTCCCAGCCACGACACCGTACCGATCATCAGCACGTTGACGCCGACGCGTTGCTGCAACGTGTCGAGCACCTCCTCGACGCCTTCGTCGATGAAGCTGATGGGACTGATCTGGACGGCCACGAACTTCTGGTCGCGATTCGAGCCGGTCATGGTGCCACCTCCGGTACGCTGCGAGCACGATCACGGCGAGCGGCGCCGAGCAGCGGCGCGCCACGGTAGGCGTGCGTTCACTTGACACCGACACCGGCGCTGTCTATGCTCGCCATGTCGATTGTCGACAATCTGCATCGTAGGATAGGGGCCCCGGCCCTGCATGTCAAGGAAGGTATCCCTGCTCATGGACGCCAACGACAGACCACACGCCAACCTGGCAGGTGTCGACACCCGGCCGCTCCGGCAACAGATCGCCGATGCCCTCCAGGCGGCGATCCTCAGCGGTGAGATCAAACCCGGTGAGGCGTTGATCGAGACCGAGATCGCGGGTCGGCTCGGTGTGAGCCGCGCGCCCGTCCGGGAGGCGCTACAGCTGCTCGCCAACAGTGGGCTCGTGGAGACGGTGCCGTACCGCGGCACCACGGTTCGCCAACTGAGCGCCGACGACGTCGAGGAGGTCTACAGCATGCGCACCGTGCTCGAGACCTTCGCGCTGCGGCGCGCGATGGCGCGTGACGCGCGCGCAACGGCGCGTGCCTTGCGGGACATCTGCGACGTCATGGGCCAACATGCCGGCAGCGGCGACTGGAGCCGGGTCTCGGCCGAGGACGAGCGCTTCCACCGCCAGCTGATCGGCATGGCCGAGCACCGTCTGCTCGGCCATGCCTGGCGCGACCTGAATATGCGTGTTCGCCAGATCATGGCCCTGCGTAACCTCCAGAACGAAGACACCATGACGATCGTCTACAACCACTTGCCGATCGTCGACGCCATCGAGGATGGCGACGTGGAGACCGCGGTGCAGCGGCTCGCCGATCACATCGCCACTGCGGCCGACCTGGTCACGGAACTGGCCGAGGAGGCCGTCGCGGTCGCGCCTGGCGACGATGTCGGCGGCCCGCCCGAGCGCTGACCGGCGGGCCTGATCGGCGAGCATGGCGGTTGTCGACAATCGACGGTATACTCTGCGGATGCGCGGAGTGAAGAGTTCCGGCCTCGGCGGTGCCATGCGGTGGCGGCCAACGGTTCGCGGCCGAAGACCGCCGAAGAGGAGTGGGCACCATGGAGGCTGAGCTCGAGCTCGCGATCACGGGCGGCACGGTCGTGCGGGGGAGCGGCCGTGCCGCCCTCGACATCGGTGTGCGTGACGGCATCATCGTGGACATCTGCGAACCCGGCGGGCTGCCGCCGGCGCGCGCACGGGTGGACGCCAGCCGCTTGCTGGTCCTGCCCGGCATCGTCGATTCGCACTTCCACTGCCGCGCCCCCGACCACCCGGAGCGCGAGGACTTCGACTCGGGTACGGCGGCGGCGGCGGCCGGTGGTGTCACGACCGTCCTCGAGATGCCGATCAGCGAGCCTGCCTGCGCCACGCCCGAGGTGTTGGCGGCGCGCATGGCCCTGGCGCGTCGCCAAGCCCGCGTGGACGTCGGCTTCTTCGCCGGGCCCGGCGACCTCGACGCGCCGCGCCTGGAAGAGATGGCCGCCGTGGGTGCGGTCGCGTTCAAGGTGATGATGCATGGGTTCCCCGCCGGTCGCGCGTCGTCGTTCCGAGGGCTGGCGCTGACGGCGGACCGTGACGTGTACCGAGCGCTGGAGCTGGTCCGCGACACCGGCCTGCTGATGGCGGTGCACGCCGAGGACCAGGGCCTCATCGACCTGTTCGAGGCGCGTGAGCGTGCGGCCGGGCGCGCCGGCCCGATGGCGCACAGCCGCTCGCGGCCCGTGATGGCCGAAGCGATCGCGGTGGCACGCTTGGGTGCCATGAACGAGGACGTGGGCGCCAGCGTGCACCTGGTGCACGTGAGTTCTGGGCGGGCAGTCGCGTACATCCGTTGGTTCCGCGAGCGTGGCCAGGCCATGACCGCCGAGACCACCCCGGCCTATCTGTTCGGCAGCGAGGCCGACGTGGTCGAACACGGCCCATTCGTGAAGATCAATCCCCCGCTGCGCACCCGCGACGATCAGGCCGCGCTGCGCGGCGCGCTCCTCGACGGCACCATCGCCACCATCGCCAGCGATCACGCGCCCTTCCGTGCCGCCGAGAAGCAGGCGGGGTGGGACGACATCTGGGAGGTGGGGTCCGGCATCCCCGGCGTGGAGCTGACGGGCAGACTGCTCTGGGACGAAGCGCTGCGCGGAGGCTTCAACCTCGAGCAGGTGGTGCGCTGGACCTCGGAGGCTCCCGCGCGCCTCTACGGCCTTGATCACCGCAAGGGGCACGTGCGCGTGGGTGCCGACGCCGACCTGTTACTGCTCGATCCCGTGGCCGAGACGCAGCTGACGCCCGCGACCTTCGTGAGCCGCAGCGCCGATGCCATCCGCCACGTCCTCGGCCGGCGCTGCCGCGGTGCGATCGTATCGGTCTGGTCACGCGGCGAGCGCGTCTTCGATGGTGAGCGCGTGCTGGCGTCGCCGGGCCGTGGGCAGGTCGTGACGCCGAAGGACCAGCGCGTCGCGGAGAACGCCGCCGTGTCGCGACGAGCGACCACGCCATGAGCAGGCTCAGCGCGATCCCTCGAAGATCGCCGCCCGACGCGCTCACGGGCCGCGTCCTTGCGGTGTCGTCCCTCCGCGAAGCGTGCCTTGCCCCGACCCGCGCGCGCAGCGTCCCCACGTGCGCCCGACCGACCGTCCCACCGCCGATCGCCTGACCCTCACCCGAAGGAGCCGTATGCACCCCCTCACGTACACCGATCCCGCCACCGCGCGTCGCTACGTCGACATCGTCACCAGCCTCAGCGAGCTCGGCACGCCGCGCTTTGGCCGCCCGCTCGTGCTCGCCAA
>PWQI01000438.1 GCA_003556805.1 Trueperaceae bacterium
CCCCATCCTCGGCGACGTCCGCGTGCGCCAGGCTCTCGCCTACGGCATCGACTACGACCTGCTGATCGACGTCCTCGCCGAGGGACGCGTGCTGCGCGCCACGTCGCCGTTCCAGCTCGGTTGGTACGCCTGCGAACTCGACGGCTACACGTACGACACCGAGCGGGCGGCCGCGCTGCTCGACGAGGCTGGTTGGGTGATGGGCGACGACGGCGTGCGCGTGGCACAGGGTGCTCCGCACGCGCCCGACGGCACGCGCCTGAGCGTGGAGATGGTCGGCTACAGCGACTTCCGATTGCTGGAGCAGACGATGCTGGTGATCGGCGACCTGTATCGCGACCTGGGCATCGCGACCGAGGTGCGCACGGTCGAGATGAGCGTCCTGTTCGGTGGTTGGAGCGATCGGGCCGAGCGCAAGACAGGCGACTTCGACATCCTCGTCTATGACACCGGCACCGGCATCAACCCGCAGCTGCACGTGTTCGACCTGCTCCACTCGAGCAGCATCCCGCGCGAGGAGAACGACGGTGCTGGCGGCAACTACGCGCGCTGGTCGAACGCGCGCGCCGACGAACTGCTCGAACTCGGCGGCACCAGCCCCGACCTGGACGAGCGGCGTGCGGCCTACTGCGAGGTCGCCGAGTTGGTGCACGACGACGTCCCGCAGATCTTCCTGTACCAGTTCGCAGGCGGCCACGCATACGCGTCGCGGCTGCAGGGCTTCGAGACGAGCACCTGGGCCGGCCTCGTGTGGAACATCGCCGACTGGCACCTCGAGTAGGACCGGCGCTCCGGTGACGACGGCCCCGCGGTGGGAGGCCGAAGGGAGCCTCCCACCGCCAGCATGATCCGCTACGTGGTGCGGCGGCTGCTGGAGAGCGTGCCGCTGCTGATCGTCGTGAGCGCGCTGGTGTTCGCGCTGCTGCAGGCGAGCCCGGGCAGCCCGCTGGCGCAGCTCGAGCGCGACCCGACCATCACGCAGGCCGACCTCGAGCGAATCGCGCGCGAGCGCGGCCTGCTCGATCCCGCCCCGGTCCAGTACGCGCGCTGGGTGGCGGGCGCCCTGCGAGGCGACTTCGGTCGGTCGATGCAGACCGGCCGAGCGGTGACGACCGAGATCCTGGAGCGCCTCCCGAACACGGCCGTCTTGGTGCTCACCGCGTTCGTGTTCACGTTGCTGGTCGCCATCCCGGTCGGCGTGCTCAGCGCCGTGCGTCAGTACTCGCCGTTCGACCACACGGTCACCACGCTGGCGTTCATGGGTCAGTCGATCCCGATCTTCTGGCTCGGCTTGATGCTGATCCTGGTCTTCTACTTCGCGCTCTCCAACCCGTTCACGGGCGGGCCGCTGTTCCCGCCCGGCGGCATGGCCACCACGGGCATGGAGCACTCCTGGACGAACCGCGCCTGGCACCTGGTGCTGCCGGTGGTGATGCTCTCGAGCACCTGGGTGGCGTGGTACACGAGGTTCCTGCGAGCCTCGATGCTCGAGGTCCTGGGCCAGGACTACGTTCGCACCGCGCGGGCCAAGGGCCTGTCGGAGCGGCGTGTCGTGTACCGACATGCGTTGCGCAACGCCGCGCTGCCGCTCGTCACGCTGATCGCGCTCGACCTGCCGATGGTCTTCTCGGGTGCGCTGTTCACCGAGACGATCTTCAGCTGGCCTGGCATGGGGCGGTTGTTCTTCCAGTCCGCGCTGCGTCGCGATTACCCGGTCCTCATGGCCATCGTCATGTTCACCTCGGTGCTCATCGTGATCGCCAACTTGCTCGCCGACGTCGCCTACGCCTACATCGACCCCAGGATCCGCTATGAGTGACGACCCGGGCGCCGCCTCTGTGGCGGACGCTGGCCCTGGCGGACGCGCGCCACCGCCTGCGGGTGCGCCCTCCACCGGTTGGCGTCTCACCGCTCGGCGCTTCGCCCGCAACCGCCTCGCCGTGGTCGGCCTCGTCGTCTTCCTGGCGGTCACGCTGGCCGTGACGCTCGCCGGCCTGTCGCCCCATGACCCCGACCGCACGAACCTCCGCGAGCGCTTCGCCCCGCCGAGCCTCACCCACCCGTTCGGGACCGACGACCTCGGCCGGGACACGCTCACCCGCGTGCTCTACGGCGGCCGCATCTCGCTGCTCGTCGGCTTCCTGTCGATGGGCTTCTCGATCGCGGTCGGGACCGTCGTCGGCGGCCTCGCGGGCTACGCGGGCGGTTGGCTCGACTCGCTGCTCATGCGCTTCACCGACCTGTTCCTGTCGCTCCCCTCGCTGTTCGTGTTGATCGTCCTGAGCACGATGCTGGCGGACTCGCCGTTCGCGCGCGCGTACGGCGGCACGCTCATGATCGTGCTGATCATCGGAGCGCTGTCGTGGATGGTGGTGGCGCGCATCGTCCGCTCCAGCGTCCTGTCGATCCGCGAGCAGGCCTTCGTCGAGGCCGCGCGGGCCAACGGCGCCAGCCATGCGCGGCTGATGGTGCGCCACGTCTTGCCGAACGCGCTCGGGCCGATCTTCGTCCAGGCCACGCTGCAGGTGGCGGTGGCGATCATCGCCGAGTCGGGGCTCTCGTACCTCGGCTTCGGCATCCAGCCGCCGACCGCCACGTGGGGCAACATGCTCAAGGACGCCCAGACGTACCTGACGAGGATGCCCTGGCTGGCGGTGTTCCCGGGCGTGATGATCTTCCTGACGGTCATGTCGGTGAACGCGATCGGCGACGGTCTGCGCGACGCGTTCGATCCACGCAAGGCACTGTAGGCCGCGGCGCGAACGCGCTGCTCGCCGTCGTGCTGCGCGCGACGCCGGCGCACGCGTCACGCTCGAGTAACGGTGCAACGACGATGGTTACACGGCCCCCTCCCTAGGGTGCGTTCGATGGAGCCAGGCGACGGGTCTGGCTCCCGTGGCCCAACGGGGAGGAAGAGCACATGCGACGAATCTTGGTAGCGATGACGATCGTGGCTGGGGTGGCGTTGATCGGCACTGCATCGGCCATTCCGACCGACGGCGGTGGACGCGCGACGGCGGGCGAGCGCGACGCGATCGCGCTCTCGGCCGAACGGGTGGCGTCGGAGGCGGTGCTGCAGCGCGACATGGAGGCCCTCTACGCCGCGGTGCGAGCGTACGGCGACGTCGAGGTAGCCGCGGCGGCCGGCTACGCCCCGGCGAGCGGCTGCATGACCAGCGACCTGGGCGCTCAGGGCATCCACCTGGCGAGCGACGCGCTCTTCGTGCCAGCCGTCGACGCGCACGCGCCCCAGCTGCTGATGTACGAGCCGCAGGCCGATGGGAGCATGCGCTTCATCGGCATCGAGTACCTGGTGTTCCAGGAGGCCTGGCACGCGGCGGGGCACGAGGAGCGACCGGTGCTGTTCGGCCAGACGTTCGGCCTGAACGAGACCCTGCTCGACGAGCCGTTCTACCTGCTCCACGTGTGGATCGCGCAGTACAACCCGCTCGGTCTGTTCGCCGACTGGAACCCACTGGTCGACTGTTCGCACGAGGGTGCGGTCGAGGCGACGCACGATGCGGGTGGCCACTGATGGTGTGGCGCGCGACGGTGGCGCTCGCCGGGCTCGTGGTCGCGGCCTTCGCCGCGGCCCAGGAGGGCGGCCTGCGGATCACCACCTTGGCGCAGGTCGACCTCGCGACGGTGGTGCAGGCACCGCTGCAGTTCCGGCTGCTGCAGGTGACCGTCCGCGTCGGTGAGGTGGCGTCCTACCGCGTGAGCGACGGCATGGTGTACCAGCTCGCCGGCGCTCAGACCGTGGTCGCAGGCGAACACGGTGTCGAGCTGTCGGCGGGCGAAGGCGCGGCCGTCGGTTCGGACGACCCGGTCACCTTCGCAACGCTGGGCGACGCCCCCTCTGAGTTCCTCCTCTTCGCCCTCGCCCCCGCCGCAGAGGCCGACGCGCCGGTCGTCGTCGCGTCGGGCAGGGTCGTCGAGCTGTTCCGCGGCGAGGCACCACTGCCTGGCCTGGTGGACGGACCCTACGGCTTCGACCTGACGCGGCTCGACTTCGAGCCGCACACGCCGATCAACGAACCCCACTACCGGACCGGTGGCGCGCTGTACTACGTCCTGGCCGGGG
>PWQI01000123.1 GCA_003556805.1 Trueperaceae bacterium
ACCGCCCTCTCGCGCCTCGTCAAGAACGGCGACCTCGCGAACCTGGCGCGCGGCGTCTACGCCCGCCCCAAGCCCAACCGCTTCTTCGGCACCAGCCTGCCGGGACCCGAAGAAGTCGCGCTCACGATCGCACGAGCCAGCGGCGAACACATCGCGCCCCACGGCGCCGAGGTCGCACGCCGCCTGGGCATCAGCACGCAGGCGCCTATCCAGGCGGCTTTCTACACCAGCGGACGCACCCGACGCCTCAAGGTCGGCAGCACCCACGTGCACTTCGAGCACGCGCCCGAAACGCTCGTCCGTCACGCCGACAGCCCGGCTGGTCGCGTGCTCCTCGCGCTCCACTACCTCGGCCGCACACGCGCGACGACGGAACTGATTCGGAACCTGACGAAGCAGGTATCCACTGCAGACCTGCTCAACGCGAAGGGCACCCCGATGTGGCTGCGCGACCGCATCGAGGAGCTCGATGCCGACGCTCGATCCGCCTAGCTTCTTCGAGCTCACGCGTGACGAACAGCACGAGCTGCTCAGTTCAATCCGCCAGTGACATGTCCGCAATTCGCCGCATCCGCTCCTGGATGAGCGGCGCCCGGGCTTGGCTGGCAACATCGGGCTGGAGGTGTGCAGGTATGGCCTCGCGGAACGACGGGTCGTCGAGGAGGGCTCGAAACGCGTTGGCTATGAACGTGCGGGCAGCGACCTCGGTGGAGCGCACTTCATCCACGAGTTCTTCGCGGCCGTCGACGAGCGCGATGATGTCACCGAGGTCACGGCTGTACAGGACGTCTCCCGCGCCACGGTCGGCGAAAGCATCCAGCTTCGTCGCGACCAGATACGGGGCGCTCACGATGCGGGCGCGGCGCCCGTCGGTCAGGTCCATGGCGACTGCGAGCCCCATCATCGCGCCGTACCACCGGTTGGTGAACCCGAGCACGTCGGCGTTGATGGGCATCAGATCCACGCTGACACCCTCGATGCGCCATCTGCAGAGCGGTCCCTCCATGGGCTGCGAGTAGCCCGCCTCGCGCAATCGCTCCTCGAGTCGGTGGTAAGCGACACGTGACGTCTCGCCGAGGACCACGTCAACGTCGTCGGTGGCGCGTGGCGCCGGTGCGGCTGGATCCGTCAGAAGCAGTCCCACGACCGCACCCCCGACGAACACCACGTCCTCGAGCCCCAGGGCAGCCAGAGCCTCGGCGACGCGACCGATCGCGTCGGACGTGTTCATGGCGCGAGCCGCTTGCGGAGCTCCGCATCGGCCAGGCTCCGGACCCGGGCCTGGCCGATGCGCAACGCATCGACGAGGGCGAGCAGGGCGTGAAGCTCGGCGTCCCGCCCGGCCGCTCGGGGAACCGACTTGTGAAGAGGCGCGATCGAGTACCCGCGGGTATCGCCCTTCGGATCAGGCCACACCGGTGGTGGGTCGCTGGGCGTCATCATGCTCGAAAGCGGCTCCGCGGCGTCCGCTGTCCGGACACCTCGCGTCAGTCCTCCGGGCTCGACGTAGTAGACGTGACGTGCCGCATGGAGGAGAACGTCGAGGAGAGCCCGGCGCTGGACCGTCCGCGAGGGGAGGACGAGACCGCTCGCCTGCAGACGCCCAACCGACCGGTGAGCGGTCCCGAGCCCGATGCCGAGATCCTCCGCTACGCGCTCGAACCGTCGCGTGTCGGCCGCGGGCTTGCTCAAGTACAGGCACACGTAGATGTCGGTCGGTCCGAGCATGGCCCCACGATAGTACATTCCGCTTTCCGGAATGCGGAAACCTCCGCTCGCACAAGCACTCACCGCGCTCGGCGAACTCGGCGTGACGACGCTGCGCGGGGCCCGTTTCAGGTGAACCACGATCGACCTCCATCCTGCCGCTCCAACGAGCGTAGGGTGGTGCCGCCACGTTCAAGCGTCGCGCTCGGTCGAGTGCGGTGTCACACACAACACCTAGGTATCTGATTCTGCTACTCTTGGCGCCTCAATGACACGCCCCCTATCCAACGCCGCCGCGAAGATCGTCGAACGCCTCGAACTCGAGCAGGTGTTCCTGGTCACGCTCGCCGACCTGCGCGAGCTGATGGACGAGCTCGACGTGCGCTCGGAACCGAAGCTCGCCGCGAAGCGCCTCCGAGACAACGGATGGCTGCTCCCGACGGCGTTCCCTGGCGTGTGGGAGTTCGCACCGGCGGCTCAGGCAGGTCCCTACTCCCGCGGTCACCCACTCAGGGACGTGATAGCCGCCCGCCACGCCCACCCTGACCTCACGCTCGCCGTGTGCCTCGCGACCGCCCTGTGGGCCCATGGGCTGGCCGATCGAATGCCGGATCGCCCCGAGGTGGCAATGGCACCCGGAGCACGCGTCCCTGCGGGACTCACCCGCGGCTGCCGCATCGTTCGCTTCGACGCACACTTTCCACCCGTCACCCTCCGTGACGCGCCCGTGCATGACCTAGCGACGGTCCTCGTCCACCTGGCCGCGCGACCCACCGACGTGAAGTCATGGGGCGGCGTGCTCGACGTCCTCCCAGACCTCGTGGCGGCGGTTGCGAAGGCCGCTCCGAACGGCGCCCGCGACGCGCTCGAGCGCGAACTCCACGACCGCCCAGCGTCCGTGAGAACCCGGCTGGCCTACTTGCTCCACGGCGTCGCACCCGTGTGGGCCGCAGCACTCGCCCCATCGAGCCACGGCAAGGTCTGGTTCGGTCCACGCGGTTCACTGAAGCGCCACCACGCCGCGCTCGAGATCGCCGACACGATCTTGCCCATGTCGCCCGGCGAGCTCCCTCCGACCCCAGGACTCCAGTGACACGCTTCACGCCGAACGTCACGCCGGGATACCGCGCCCGGCACGGCGGCGCAGGACCGCGGAGCGGCGCTGATCGACGTCACCCAAGGCTTGCTCCTCCGCGAACTCGCCGAAGTGGGCGTGCTGTCGTTGCTGCTGACCCGCCAGAACGTAGCGATCATTGGCCTCGTCGCCAGCGTGCTTCTCGTCGTAACCGGAGTCGGAATCGACATCGACGTGATGTTGAGCCTTGGCGTGGTGCTCGCCGTTCTGAGCCTCATCGGAGGCGGCCTGCTCGGCACGGTGGTCGCGTTGCGCAAGGAGCTTCACCAGTTCCGCGAGGAGCTGCGTCAGCGCACGTAGCGCAGACTCGGTCTTGACGAACGGGCGGACATTGCCGTGCGCCTCGTCCTGCGCGTGAAGCACACCCACTACGACGGCAAGGGCGTCCGATACGAAGACTGCGGCACCGAGCATCTCCGACTCGCCACGACAGGCGAGCTTCGGTCGCACCTCGACATGGACTACGGCGAGACGATCGCGGCGCGCATGTTCGTGCAGGCGCCGCCAACGTTCGAGACCATCGCCGCGCGACTCACGGAACTCGAAGCGTCGATCAAGGTCCGGCTTTCGCATCGTGGCGTCACCTTGCGCGACATCGAACACGTCATGGGTACTTCAGGCCAGTTGCGATCGCACGTGCTCCATGCCCACCGCCGGATGACACGGGCGTTCAAGCAAGCGGACCCTCGGCGCTGCGCGAGGCGCGTGCTCCGGCCCGCGCGACCGGCTACCCGCCTCGGCCGCCATGCGAAGAACCACGTTCGTGATCTCGCGGTCCGCGCGAAGGCCGAAGATCGGCATGATCAACACCGCGAGGCCCGCAGGGCGTGGCAGGAGCGTCCACCACACCGTCACGTAGGAGCCGCCGCTCTGGCCGGGCTCGACCGTCCACCCGCCGTACATCTCGGAGGCCGGGAAGGGGAAGCCCTCCGCTTCGGCCTCGAAGCGCAGCGCAAGCGAGCCGGACTCGAACGCGATGCACGCTTCCGACCACGATCGCCCGCCGCGGTCGACGCAGGTCCGCACTGCGCCACGCCCTGGCTCGGCGCCACCTTCGATCGCCGAATGCGCCAGCGACGGCATGTAGCGCTGGATCGCCCCGAGATCCGCGATGACCCGCCACATCGCCTCCGGCGATCGATCGACGTGCACCCGCACGCAGTGCTGCCTCGAGCGTGAGCCAGGGACGCGATGCGCCGTGTCGATACCCCAGCCTTGCCCGATCGCGAAGCCCAGGACCA